>NZ_JBHVET010000043.1:0-23660 GCF_042802135.1 Kitasatospora sp. NPDC057512 | reverse complement strand
CTGCGCGGCCTCCTTGGCCAGCCGGGAGGCCTCCTGCGCGCGCTCGCCCGCCGTCTTGGCCGCGTCGGTCTCGGCCTTGGCGCGCTTGCCGGCCTCCGTGGCGGACTCGACGAGCTGGCTGATCGTCAGGGTCTCCTGGTCACGGGCGCGGGCCAGCTCCAGCCCGTTCTCCAGGAAGTCCGCGATGTCGTCGGCGGTTCCGCTCAGGGCCCGCTGCGCGAGCTTCTGCACCTCGGGGCCGCCGGTCGCCATGACCTTGGCGACCTGGACCTGGTCGTCCTCCTCGCGGGCCCGGGCGAGACCCGTGCCGAGGAAGTCCGTCAGCGCCTTGGCGGAACCGTCGTTGAGCGCCTTCTGCGCCGCGTCCTGGACCGCGCGGCCGCCCGTGTTGGTGGTGGCGACGGTCGCCACCGTCTGGTCCTCCTTCAGGGGGGCCTGGTAGCCGGTCAGCACGAACTGGTGCAGCTGCTCGTCCGTACCGCTCAGCGCCTGCTGGGCGGCGGCCCGCACCCCGGCGCCGGAGAAGGCGAGCATCTTCAGGACGGCGAAGCGCTCGTCCTCGGCGGTGGCCCGCCGCAGGCCGGTGGCCAGGAAGTCGCTGATCTGGGCATCGCCGCCGACCAGCGCGGCGGCCGCGGCGTCCCTGACCGCCGATCCGCCGGCCATCCACGCCTCGACCACCTGGGCGCGCGCACCCGCGGGCAGCGGCGCCGGCCCGGGGTCGGCGGGCACCGCCGCCGCCACCGTCGTGCCGAAGACCGCCATGGCCAGCGACAGCGCCGTCACCGCGGTCAGCCGGGCGCGGCGGCGAAGCGTCGGCGGGGACGCATTCCCCGATAATTTGTCGACCATTTCTCCTCGATTCCTTGAGCGCTTTTCGACTGGAATTCCATGACTTTTCTGAGCCATCTACAACAACCTGTCGAACTGTCGCACAGGTCGTGAACCCACGGGTCCGATGTTGAATTCACGAGCCATGTCACGGATCGAGCACGCCGGGACGTTGAGCTGGAGAAGCAGCTGGTCAGAGGCGCTTCAAGGGGACCATGCGGCCGGGCGGCCGGATTCCGAAGGGGATCGCCGCAGGCCGCCCAGTACGCAATATTGGCTCGAACCCGACCCTTTTACGGAACTCGGCGACCGTGATACCAATAGGCCTCCGATCCGATGGCGAAGCGCCCCGCGCAGGCCCGGGTCGGCGCGTCGTTTACTTCGATCACACCATTCCCTTGCCCGTGGAATTCCGTACGAGGAGACCCGCCAGCATGAAGCCTTTGATCCGCTGCCTGACCGTCGGCGCCGTCGCCGGCGCCGTCGCCCTGACCGGTCTGACCACGGTCGGTGCCGCCCCCGTGCCCGCCGGAACCGGGACCGCGGCCCTCACCGCGGACGACACCCCGCCGCCGGCCGTCGAGGACTTCGCCTACCCGAACGCCGACAAGATCTTCCAGGAGCGCGGCATCAGGCTGAAGAGCGGCGACGGCCACATCGTGCTCGTCACCTGCGACGGCCGGCCCGGCCTGATCCAGGTGCGCGCTCGGGGCAACGCGGTCACGGACCCGGTCGGCAACGGCCAGTTCTGCTTCCAGGTCAGCGGCCCGACCGGCCGGCTGAGCCTTGAGATCCCCTCCGTCTTCATGGTCATGGGCAACGACTACGCCGTACGCCTCGACATGCGGACGGGCACCGAGAACAAGTCCTTCGACGTGAAGAAGAACATCTGGACGTCGGTCGGCGAGAGCACGGACCCGCAGGGGCGCCTGTTCAGTCTGCTGGAGATCACCGCCACGGCGTGACCCCCGACCCGCGCTTCCCCGGCCACCGACCTCCGCACGGCAGACGAAGGAAAGCCACCTCATGGTTCGCTCACGCCCACGCACCGCATGGACAACCGCGACGCTCACCGCCGCGGCCCTCGCCGCCACCCTCCTGACCGGCACACCCGCACCCGCCGTCAGCGGCGACACCGCGCCCGCCGGCTCCTACGCCTTCACCACCAAGCTGGACATCGGCAACGGCCAACGCGCCTGCACCGGCGCCCTGGTCGACCCGTACTGGATCGTCACCGCCGCCGCCTGCTTCGCCGACAACCCCGCCCAACCGACAACCGTCCCCGCCGGCCCGCCCACCCTCAAAGCCACCGCCACCATCGGCCGCACCGACCCCACCACCACGACCGGCCAGGTCCGCGACATCGCCGAACTCGTCCCCCGCACCGACCGCGACCTCGTCCTCGCCCGACTCGCCACCCCCGTCACCGACATCACCTCGCTCGCCGTCGCCACCACCGCCCCCGCCACCGGCGAGGACCTGCTGGTGACGGGCTACGGCCGCACCAAGACCGAGTGGGTGCCCGACAAGCTCCACAGCGCCGCCTTCACCGTCGGCGCCGTCGACCCGACCGGCCTCGCCATCGCCGCCAAGGCCCCCGCGGACGCCGCCGTCTGCAAGGGCGACACCGGCGGCCCCGCCCTGCGCAAGGTCGGCGACCGCTACGAGCTCGCCGCCCTCAACAGCCGCTCCTGGCAGAACGGTTGCCTCGGCGCGGCCCCGACCACCCGCACCGGCGCGTACGAGACCCGCACCGACGACCTCGGGGGCTGGATCCAGCAGGCCGTCTCCGCCTGGTCCGCCGTGGTCGCCGCCCGCTCCGGGGGCCGCAACACCGTCTACAACCCGGACACCAGGACCGCCGAGACCTTCGCCCTGCGCAGCGACGGCGCCATGATCCACGCCTACAACACCAACGGCGAGGGCTGGTCCGGCTGGTACGTCCTCGGCGACGGCGCGCGGTTCACCAGCTCCCCGGCCGTCGTCCACAACCCGGTCACCAACACCCTCGACGTGTTCGCCACCGGCACCGACGGGTCGATGTACCGGGCGACCTGGAGCCGCGCCGCCGGCTGGGGCCCATGGACCATGACCGGCGACTGGAAGTTCACCGGCGCCCCCACCACCGTCTACAACCCGGACACCAGGACCGCCGAGGTCTTCGCCCTGCGCACCGACGGCGTCATGGCCCACCTCTACAACACCGAAGGGGCGGGCTGGCACGGCTGGTTCACCCTCAACCCCGGAGGCGCCTTCGTCGGCGCACCGGCCGTCCTCCACAACCCGGTCACCAACACGCTGGAGGTGTTCGCCACCGGCACCGACGGGTCGATGTACCGGGCCACGTGGGGCCGCGCCGCCGGCTGGACGCCCTGGACCATGACCGGCGACTGGAAGTTCCGCGGCGCCTCCAGCACCGTCTACAACCCGGACACCAGGACCGCCGAGATCTTCGCCCTGCGCACCGACGGCTCCCTGGCGCACCTCTACAACACCAACGGCGAAGGCTGGTCCGGCTGGTCCGTGATCGACCCGGGCGCGCGGTTCGTCGGCGTGCCCGCCGTCCTCCACAACCCCGCCGCCAACACCCTCGACGTCTTCGCCATCGGCACCGACGCCTCGATGTACCGGGCGACCTGGAGCCGGGCCACCGGTTGGGGGCCCTGGACCATGACCGGCAGCTGGAAGTTCGGCGGCTCCCCCGCCGTGGTCTACAACCCGGACACCAGGACCGCCGAGGTCTTCGGCCAGGGCACCGACGGCGTCCTGGCCCACGCCACCAAGGCCGGCGACGCGGCCTGGTCCGGCTGGTCCGTCGTCGGCCGGATCCCCACGACGGGCTGACCACGACGGGCTGACCGCACCGACTCGTGCCGTCCCCGTGACGTACCCGCCCGAGACGCCGTCAGGTCCAGGATTGGAGAACCACCCCGTGCTCCGCTCGCACCCGCGCTCCGCATGGACGGCCGCGACGCTCACCGCCGCCGCCCTCGCCGGCACCCTCCTGTCCGGCACACCCGCACCCGCCGTCAGCGGCGACACCGCGCCCGTCGGCTCCTACGCCTTCACCACCAAGCTGGACATCGGCAACGGCCAACGCGCCTGCACCGGCACCCTGGTCGACCCGTACTGGATCGTCACCGCCGCCTCCTGCTTCGCCGACAACCCCGCCCAACCGACAACCGTCCCCACCGGCCCTCCCACCCTCAAGACCACCGCCACCATCGGCCGCACCGACCCCACCACCACGACCGGCCAGGTCCGCGACATCGCCGAACTCGTCCCCCGCACCGACCGCGACCTGGTCATGGCCCGACTCGCCACCCCCGTCACCGACATCACCCCACTCGCCGTGGCCACCACGCCGCCCGCCCCGGGCGAGAGCCTGCGCGTCGCCGGCTACGGCCGCACCAAGGCCGAGTGGGTGCCCGACAAGCTCCACACCGCGGCCTTCGGCGTCAACGGCGTCACCGCCACCGGCATCGCCATCACCGGCGCCGCACCGGCCGGCGCCGCCGTCTGCAAGGGCGACACCGGTGGACCGGCCCTGCGCGAGACCGGCGGCACCGTCCAACTCGTCGCCGTCAGCAGCACCTCCTGGCAGAAGGGCTGCCTCGGCAGCACCGAGACCACCCGCGACGGCGCCGTCGGCACCCGCACCGACGACCTCCGCGACTGGATCAGGTTCCTCCGCTCCAGCACGATGCCGCCCCAGGCACCCGGTGTCCTGCGCTGGTTCCTCTCCGACTCCGCCCAGTCCAACGTCTCCACCCGGGCCACGTTCGACTTCGGGAAGAGCCCGATGATCCCGCTGACGGGCAACTGGGACGGCACCGGCGGGGACACCCCCGGCGCCTACGACCCCACCACCGCCCACTTCCACCTGACGAACTCGCTCGACGGCGGCCCCGCCACGATCGACCTCCCGTTCGGCGAGCCGGGCGACGTCCCCGTGGTCGGCCGGTGGGACGGCGGCCGCACCAGCGAGGTGGGGATCTACCGCCCGAGCACCGCCGCGTTCCACCTGCGCCACCACGACGGCACGGTGACGTCCTTCATGCTGGGCGACGGCGGCAACTGGAAGCCGATCGCCGGGGACTGGACGCACAAGGGCTACGACACCCCGGGGCTGTTCGACCCCGACACCGCCACCTTCCACCTCGTGAACTCCAACCACGACGGCGACGCCGACATCACGTTCACGTTCGGCGGCAAGGGGGACACGCCCATCACCGGCGACTGGACCGGCAGCGGCACCACCCAGGTCGGCGTCTACCAGGCCGCCGGCAGCGTCTTCCGCTTCCGCGGCGCCACCGCCGACGGATCCGCCACCTCCGTCTCCTACGGCGACGACGGATTCCCGGTCACCGGCGACTGGAGCGGCAGCGGCAAGTCCACCCAGGGCATCGCCGTCCCCGGCCGGTAGAAGACCTCGCACACCCCGCCCGGGCGGCCCTGACAGGCGGTCACCCACGTCACCCACTCACCCGAAGAGGAATCCCCATGCCCCGCAAGGCCCCGTCCCGCTCCTGGCGCACCGGTGCACTCGCCGCGGCCACCGCCGCCGGCGTGCTGGGCACCTGCGCCCCGGCCGGCGCCGTGGTCGGCGACGCCGCCGCCGACGGCTCCTACGCCTACACCGTCCGCCTGGCGATCGGCGACGGCCTGCGGGCCTGCACCGGCGCCCTGGTGGACCGCAACTGGGTGCTCACCGCTGCCTCCTGCTTCGCCGACGACCCGGCGCAGCCGCAGGCGCCGGCGGCCGGTGCGCCGAAGTGGAAGACCACCGCCACCGTCGGCCGCACCGACCTGACCACCTCCGGCGGCAGGACGTCCGAGGTCTCCGAGCTGGTGCCGTACCAGGGCCGTGACCTGGTCATGGCCCGCCTCGCGACGCCCGTCGACGGCATCGCCCCGATCGCGGTCGCCGTCACCGCCCCCGCCGCCGGGCAGACGCTGCGGGTGCCCGGGTACGGGCGGACCAAGGACGAGTGGGCGCCGCTGAAGCTCCACACCGGCGCGTTCTCGCTCGACACGGCGAACAGCACCGGCATCGGCATCACCGGCACCGGCGGCGCGGCGGTCTGCAAGGGCGACACCGGCGCCCCGGTGGTCCGCGAGACGGGCGGCAGGGCCGAGCTGGTGGCCGTCGCCTCCCGCTCCTGGCAGGGCGGCTGCCTGGGCGCCCCCGCCGGCGAGACCCGCACCGGCGCGTACGGCGCCCGGGTCGACGACGTCTCCGGCTGGGTCCAGCAGGTGCGGGCCAGGGCCTGGGGCTGGAAGACCCGGGCCCTGGTGCGCGCCGACGCCGACCTGTACCTGGCGTCGCGCCTGTACGACGGTTCGTGGACGCCGTACGAGGACGTCCAGGCGGCGGCCGGGAACATCGGCGGTGTGCGCGCCGTCTCCTCGGTCGGCATCGACGGCGACACCCACGTCCTCGCGCTCGGAGGTGACGGGCACCTGCACTACGCCGTCCACAACCTGGACGGCGGCTGGGGCCAGAAGTTCGTCGACCTCAACACCACCGTCGCCGACCTCGGCAACATCACCCAGCTCTCCATCGCCAACGTGGACGGCGCCCTGCACGTCGTCGTCGTGGCGAACGGCCGGCTCCTGCACAGCAGCCGCCCCGCGAACGGCCGGTGGAGCGTCTTCGGGGTGGTCACCGACGAGACCGGGCCGCTCAGCGGCATCACGTCGATCGCCACCGCCGGCGTTCGCGGCGGGGAACTGCACATCGCCGCCGTGTCCGGGGGGAAGGTCTTCCACACCCGTCGCCTCGTCTCCGGGGCCTGGTCCTCCTGGACGTCGGTCGCCGGGGCCGCCGGGGCCACCGCGCCGGTGACCGGCGTCGCCGTCACCCCACAGGACAGGGACCTCGACGTCGCCGTCGTCACGAGCGGCGGGCAGTACCACACCGTGCGCTACGCGAACGGGAGTTGGCGGCCGTTCGACTCCCTCGCCGGCGCCACCGGGAACGCCGCCGGCACCGGCATCAGCGCCGCCCCCGTCGACACCGACGCCCGGTTCGCCGTCACCACCGACGACAACAGGGTGCTGCTGACCTCCCGTCACGGCGACGGCACCTGGACCGCCCCCGAGTACCTCGACCTCACCACCGTGCCCGGCAACCACACCGGCACCTCGATCAGCGCCTCGCTCTGACCACCGCGACGGCGGGGAAGGCTCCGGCCCTCCCCGCCGGAGCCCCCGGCCGCCCGCCCGCGCCCGCCCCGCGGGCCGTCCGTCTTCGCCATGGGTCCCCTCCCGCCCGTCGGACCAGGTCATTGTGCCCGTGGGGCGGCGCGGGGGCCATCGGTGTTCCGCACCCCCGCGCGTCAACCCCGGCCATGCAAGTTCACCCGATCAGGGGGAGCGCGCCCGGTGCGCGCCCGGCGGGCCGTAGCGTCGTCACGGCGGACGGCGAGGGGCGGCCGCGGGGCCTTCGGGAGGGGTGGCGGGAGTGCGGGTCGGGCGGGTGCTGGGGCTGGTGGCGGCAGGGGCGCTGGTGGCGGCGGGGTGCGGCGGCGGGCCGCCGGAGAGGTCCCTGCCGCAACGGGTCGAGGAGCGGCCGGCGGCGCTGGTGTACCGGGGGCCGGCGGCCTGCGAGGGCTGCCCGGAGGCGGCGCGGGGCCTGCTGGAGCGGGCCGGGTTCGCGGTGCGGTTCATCGGGCCCGGGGAGCGGGTGCGGTTCGGCCCGGCGGCGCTGGCGGACGCGGCGGTGTACGTGCAGCCGGGCGGCACCAACGGGCAGGAGGTGGGCACCGCGTGGGACCTGCTGGCGCGCGACCCGGGCTTCTCCCCGGACCTGGTACGCGCCTACGTGCGCGGCGGCGGCCGCTACCTGGGGCTGTGCATGGGCGGCTACCTGGCCGGCGACCCGGGCTTCGACCTCCTGCCCGGCGACTCCGGCGAGTACATCCGCTCCCCGGACGCCACCGTCACCGACGAACAGGACGGCCTGGTCGACGTCCTGTGGCGCGGCCGCCCGCAGCGGATGTACTTCCAGGACGGCCCGTACTTCGACGTCGACGGCCCGGGCACCGACGTCCTCGCCCGCTACCCCAACGGCCGCACCGCCGCCGCCGTCGCCCCGTACGGGCGGGGCCGGGTCGCGGTCAGCGGCCCGCACCCGGAGGCCCCGGCCGACTGGTACGACGACTACGGGCTGCCCGACCACTCCGGCGCCGGCCTCGCCCTGGGCGAGGACCTGCTGCACGCCCTGACGGCCCCCGCCCCGACCGCCGGCCCCACGCCCGCGCCCTGAGCCCGCGCCCGCTAGCCGATCACCGCGTCCACCTCGACCTCCACCAGCCAGCGCTCGTCGATGAAGCGCGACACCTCCACGAAGGTGGTGACCGGGCGGATCTGCGCGAAGCGCGCGCCGTGGGCGCGCGCCGCCTCCCGCCACTGGCTCATGTCGGTCAGCATGACGCGGGTCCGTACGACGTCCGCGAGGGTGGCGCCCGCCTCCCGCAGGGCGGCCTCGGCGATGTCCAGGCAGCGGACGGTCTGGGCGTGGACGTCGCCCTGGCCGACCGTCGTGCCCGCCTCGCTGATCGGGGCGGTGCCCGCGACCGCGACGTGGTTGCCCTTGCGCACGGCGCGGGAGAAGCCGATCCGCGGTTCGAGGGGCGAGCCGGAACTGACTGTCTGTCGAGTGCTCTCCATCGCACCATGGTGCCGCACCGGTGCACCCGTCGGGCCGTCCGCCCGCGCGAACGCCCCCGCGCGCCCCGGGCCCGACCGTGCGCCCGGCTACGCCGCGCGCGGCTGGTTGAAGCGCAGCATGTTGCCCGACGGGTCGCGGAAGGCGCAGTCGCGCACCCCGTAGGGCTGGTCCATCGGCTCCTGGAGGACCTCGGCGCCGGCCGCCCGGATGCGCTCGAAGGTGGCGTCGCAGTCGTCGGTGCGGAAGATGACGCCGCGCAGCAGGCCCTTGGCGAGGAGTTCGGCGGCGGCCCGGCGGTCGGCCTCGGAGGCGTGCGGGTCGGCCAGCGGGGGCTCCAGGACGATCTCCACGCCGGGCTGGTCGGGCGAGCCGACGGTGACCCAGCGCATGCCCTCGAAGCCGACGTCGTTGCGCACTTCGAAGCCGAGGACGTCGCGGTAGAAGGCGAGCGCCCGGTCGTGGTCGTCGACGGCGATGAAGCACTGCGCGAGTTCGATGCTCATGAACGTCACGCTACGGGAGCACCGGGGCCGCCGTCGCTCCCGATCCCCTTCGCCCCCTCGGCCTGCGCGCGCCGCACCGGGCGGGTGCCGATCTTGGCGACGCAGGCCGGGATCGCCGCGCCCTGCTCGTGGTCGCGGGCCCGGTAGGCGCTGGGGCTCTGCCCGACCAGCTCGGTGAAGCGGGTGCTGAAGGAGCCCAGCGAGGTGCAGCCCACCGCCATGCAGACCTCGGTCACGCTCAGGTCCCCGCGCCGCAGCAGCGCCTTGGCCCGCTCGATCCGGCGGGTCATGAGGTAGGTGTACGGGGTCTCGCCGTAGGCGGCGCGGAAGCTGCGCGAGAAGTGGCCGGAGGACATCAGCGCGGTGCGGGCCAGCGCCGGCACGTCCAGCGGCCGCGCGTACTCGCGGTCCATCCGGTCCCGGGCCCGGCGCAGCCGCACGAGGTCGTCGAGCGGTACGCGGCCCGCGGACGGGGATGAGATCGGGGACGAGGACGACACACCGGCCACCGTACCGACTGCCGCCGACAGACGGCGCCCGGTCGATCCCCCGCCCCCGTCCCCGCCCGCCGTCCCCCGCCCGGCGCAGCCCGCTCGCGCCCGCCCCGGCGCGCCGACCACCCTGGAGCCGGGGGCCGGACGGCGGAGAGGGCGACAGGGGTGGACGGCGAGGACGGGCAGCCCACCGCCCCGCGCGCGCCCGGCAACCGGGCGGTGGTGCTCGGCGTGCTGGCCGCGACCGCCGCCGTGCTGCTCGTCCAGGCGGTCAGCGGCACCAGCGCCCGCCTGGTACTGCTGCTGGTGTTCCTGCCCGCGCTGCTGGCGGGCCTGGGCACCGTCGCCCAGACGGTGGCCGCCTCGGTGTGGGTGACCGCCGTGGTCGTGGCCCACTCGGTGCTGTTCCCGCCCGGGGACCTGCCGGCCCGCCTGGGCACCCTGCTGGGCGTGGTCGCCGCCGAGGCCGCCGTGATCGGCCTGTGCGCGCGGCGGGTGCGGCGCGAGCGGCAGCTGTCGCGGATGCGGCAGGTCGCCGTCGCCCTCCAGCGCCAGCTGCTGCGCCCGCTGCCCGTCACCACCCCGGACGTGCGCCTGGACGGGCTGTACCGGCCGCTGGAGCAGGACGCCATGGTCGGCGGCGACCTGTACGACGTCGCGGACACCCCGCACGGCACCCGGGTGCTGGTCGGCGACGTCCAGGGCAAGGGCCTGCCCGCGATCGGGACGGGCTTCGCGGTGCTGAGCGCCTTCCGGGAGGCGGCCTTCCGCGAGCCGCGGCTGACCGCCGTCGCCGACGCCCTGGAGGCGGCGGTGGAGCGGCACAACGCCTACGCGGAGCAGAGCGGCGAGCAGGAACGGTTCGTCACGGCCACCGTGCTCTGCGTCCGCGCCCCGGGCACCGACGACGGGGGCCGTGCCACCGAGGTACGGGCCGTCAACTGCGGCCACCTCTCCCCCTACCTGCTGCGCCCCGACGGCCGGGTGGAGCCCGTCACCCTGGACGCCGGGATCCCGCTGGGCCTCGCCGCCCTGGCCGCCACCGGCGGACCGCGCCCCGAGCGGCGCTTCGCCCTGCCCGGGGACGGGGTGCTGGTGCTGCTCACCGACGGCATCACCGAGGCCCAGGACGCCTCCGGCGCGTTCTACCCCGTCGAACGGGGCCTGGCCGACCTCGCCGCCGTCCCCGCCGACGCCCTGCCCGAGGCCCTCGACCGGCGGGCCCGGCGCTGGAGCGGCGGGCGCAGCCGCGACGACGTCACCGTCCTCGCCCTGCGCCCCGCCCCGGAGCCGGGCCCTGCGGGCCGGTAGCCGCCGGGACGGGACGGGCCGGCGGCAGGCCGTACGGGGCCGTTGGGAACCGTCCATGGGGCCGTCCGGCCCTTGACCCCCGGCTGCGGGCTCCACCTGCGGCGATCTAGGGTGCAGGCATGATCCCCACACCGATACCCAGCCCCGAGCCCACCCGGCTCGACGGTCCGACGGACGACTTCCTGACCGACCCCGCCCAGGCGCTGCGGGTGATGATGCAGGGCAACGCCCGGTTCGTGGCGGGCAACCCCGAGCACCCCAACCAGGACGCCGGGCGCCGCACGGCGCTCGCCCCGGCGCAGCGGCCCTTCGCGGTGCTGTTCGGCTGCTCGGACTCCCGGCTGGCCGCCGAGATCATCTTCGACCAGGGCCTGGGCGACCTGTTCGTGGTGCGCACCGCCGGGCACGTCACCGGTGCGGAGGCGCTGGGCAGCATCGAGTACGGGGTGAGCGTGCTGGACTGCCCGCTGGTGGTGGTGCTGGGGCACGACTCCTGCGGTGCGGTGGCGGCGGCGCTGGACTCCCTGGAGCAGGGGCAGCTGCCGGGCGGTTTCGTCCGGGACGTGGTGGAGCGGGTGACCCCGAGCGTGCTGTCCGCGAGGGCGGCGGGCATCGAGGACCGGGACGGGATCGTGGACGAGCACATCCGCCAGACCGTGGACCTGCTGGTGGAGCGTTCGCAGGCGCTGGCGGCGCGGATCGCCGAGGGGAAGGTGGCCGTGGTGGGCCTGTCCTACCGGTTGCGCGACGGCCGGGCCCGGCTGGTCTCCGCCCGGGGGCCGGTGGGCTGACGGGCCGCGTTCGCCGGCGGGTCCCGCCGTCCTCGGGAAACCGGATTCCCGTCCTCCGGAACTCGATGTCCGATCACCGCCAGCGCCTCCGGCCGGGCGGCGGCAGAGTCGGTGACCGGCAACGGTTCCCCTTTATCCCGAGGACGGCAGTCTCCCGTGCACAAGGTCATCGATCTCAAGGTCCTGTACTTCGGCACCCCCGTGGTGCTGATCGGTTCGCGCAACGAGGACGGCAGCGCCAACCTCATGCCGATGTCCTCGGCGTGGTGGCTGGGGCAGTCGTGCGTGCTCGGCCTGGGCGACAGTTCGCAGACCGCCGAGAACCTGCGGCGCGAGGGCGAGTGCGTGCTCAACCTGGCGTCCTCCGCGCAGGTGGACGCCGTGGACGCCCTCGCGCTGCTGACCGCCAAGCCGCGGATCGCCGAGTACCGGCTGCGGCAGGGCTACCGCCACGAGCGGCGCAAGTTCGAGGCCGCCGGGCTGACGGAGGTGCCCGGCGAGCTGGTGCGGGCGCCGCGCGCCGCCGAGTGCCCGGTGCAGTTGGAGTGCCGGGTGGAGTCGGCGACGGCGCTGGCGGGCGGCGGGCGCACCGCCTTCGAGGTGACGGTGGTGCGCGCCCATGTCGAGGAGGGTCTGCTGGTGCCCGGCAGCGACCACTACGTCGACCCGGTCGGCTGGGACCCGCTGATCATGAAGTTCTGCGAGTTCTTCGGCGACGGGCGGCGCCTGGCCCCCTCCCGGCTCGCCGAGGGCTGGCAGATGCCCGGGCGGCTGCCCGCCGCCGTGTGACGCGGCGTCCGCCCGGGGCGTCCACGCGGGGCGTCCGCCCGCCGGTGGTGCTCAGGGCGCGACGGTCGCCCCGCAGGAGTCGCACACCCGCGTCGCGGGCAGCTCCAGGAAGCAGCTCGGACAGATCGCCGGCGGGCGCGGCGGCGCGGCGACGGCGGCCTTGCGCTCCACCGAGGCCCGCAGGCGCGGGGCCAGGGCGGGCGTGCCGCCGTCGGCGGGCAGGTCGGCGGCGAAGTGCCGGTAGCAGGCCAGGCGGGCGGCGGCCGCGTGCTGCTCGCGGTCCATCTCGGCGGCCACCGGCGGCTGTCCGGCCACCGCCAGCACCTCCTGGTAGCCGGGCCCGACCTTGCCGTCGGTGGCGTGCACCACCAGGGCCGTCAGCGGTGGGTCGCCGCGCCGGTGCGCCTCGCGGATCACCAGGGCCAGCACCTTGCCGATCCAGTGCCGCTGGTTGATCCGGGTGCGCACCCCGGAGGCCTCCTGCACCGCCTCGGCCAGGTCCGGGTAGCTGATCACCGCGTGGTAGCGGCGCGCCACCTCCACCAGGGCGGGGTAGGCCGCCCTGGTCCACACGATGTGCGCCTGGCTGGCGCTGACCGCCGAACCGTCCGACGCCCGCCAGTACGTGTGCTGCTCCGTCATCCGCCCGCCCCTGTCCGTCTTGTCCGTTGTGTCTGTGTCCGTCCCCCGCGGGCCCCCGCCGGGAGCGAGGCTACCCGGCCCCGCAGCGGCGTCCTCGGGCGGGGCCTCGCCTCGGGCCGGGCTTGACTTCAAGTCCTGTTGAAGTCGTGGAATGGGTGCCGACCGCAGCCGTACGGGCAACCCCGCGGTCGATGCCCCGCCCGTACGGAAACCCGTACCGGGGCCGGGGCCGCCGCCTTCCCGATCGTGCCGACGGCGGCCCCGGCCTCCGGGCTCCCCCGTCCACCCCACCGGTGCGCTACGGTGGGCAGCGAACGGCCCCCGACCACTTTCCCTGGTCGGGGGCCTTCGTGTTGGGCGGGGGTGACACGCCGGAAAATCCGGCCCCCCTTTCGGGCCCCGCCCGGCGCCTCGGCAGGGCTGTCTGCCCCTACTTCACCGCCGCGATCACCGTCCCGACCACCGTCGCCAGAGCCGCGATCACCCCGGCATTGCGCCGCAGCCACCGCCCGACCTTCTCCGACGTCCGCACCCGGACCGGCTCGTCGCCTTCCACCTCGGTCTCCTCTCACCACCGCACGTCGCCCGGGCCGGACGGCCCGGGCCAGGGTTGCGAGGAGGGAGAGACACACCGCCGCGAGGACGACGGGCAGCAATCTACCCGACTCCCGGCACGTCGCTTGACGGTCCGTCAACTCGCCTCCGGTGCGGCACAAGTGAGGCGATCACTTGTGCGAAAAGCCCGGACCCGAAGTCGACGGAGCCGGCTTCCCGCGCGGGCGGGCGCCCCGGTCACCAGCCCGGCCGGGGCTCCGGGGCGACGGTGATCAGCGGATGGAAGTGGGCGAGTTCGGCGGGCTCGTCGACGGGTCCGCCCCCGGCCTCGATCCAGGCGTGGGCGCGGAACGGGGCGGTGCGCACGCCGGTGCGCCAGGTCGGCCAGGTGCCCCGGGCGCGGCACAACAGGGCTGCGGCGATGGAGCGTTGGAGGCAGCCCTGGCCGGCGCAGCGCATGCTGAGGGCGACCACGGCCCGCCGGGCGGCGAGGGCCTCGGCGCGGTCGGCGGGCCGGGCGCCGCGGCGCAGGGCGAGCATCACCCGGCGGATGCGGGCCGGGGGGAGCCGCTCGATCAGCCGGGCCGCGCCGATCGCCGCGAGGGCGGCGGGCCGCCGGTGCCAGGGCGGGCGGCCGGCGCGGGTGGCGTGGGCGTGCAGACTCATCCGGCCGTGCTCTGTCCGACAGCGCCCGGCCCGGCCGCGCCCGGCCCGCCGGTGACCAGTCCGGCGGTGCGCAGGGTCTCGTGCAGCCGCTCGACGTCGGCGCGCGCCCGGTCGGCGGTGACCGGGTAGCGGGCGCCGAGGTCGGCGGCGGCCTCCTCGGCGGTGCGGCCGTCCAGCAGGGAGCGCAGGACGAGCAGCGCGGTGCGGTTGAGCTGGAAGTAGCGGCCGGAGCGCTCGTCGAGCAGGACGGCGCCGTCGTCGGTCGGGGTGAGCGTCACGTCGGGGCGCAGCTGGGCGGGCATCAGGTCCCTCCGGTGGTGGTGGCGGCGGTGCGGTGGCGGCTCCCGTGGGCGCGCAGCCAGTGTTCGCAGGCGAGGGTGGCGTCCAGGGCGGCGTAGGGGGTGCCGGTGGGGTAGAGGCCGAGGCAGGCCCGGCGCAGGGCGTCGGGGTCGATCAGGCCGGCGCGGGCCAGGGCGCTGTCCTCGGTGAGGGCGGCGAGTCGGGCGCGGTGGCGGGCGAGGCCCTGGTGGGCGTCGGGGGTGAAGTCGCCCTTGCCGGTGCGTCGCAGGAGGTCGGCGGGGACGTCCGGGGCGAGGGCGGTGGTGAGCAGGGGCTTGTAGGCGAAGGGGGTTCCGCGGGTGGCGGGGTCGGCGGCCAGGCAGGCGTCGAGGACCTGGTCGTCCAGGAAGGGCGTGCTGTACGGGGTGCCGGCGCGGGCGGTGGCGTCGACGAGCTGGCGCATGGCGGAGGCGCTGTGCCGGACCATGCGCAGGACCTGGTGCTGGGCGTGCTGCGGGGCCAGCGGCCGTACGTCCCCCAGGGCGTTGAGCTGGTCGCGGACCAGGGCGGCGGCGTGCGGGGTGGCCCAGGGCGGCAGGCGGGGTTCGGCTCCCCAGCCGAGGAGTTGGGTGGTGGGCGGCGGCTGGGGGTGGGTGAGGCGGTCGGCGGCGTGGGCGAGCCAGGCGGGGTAGGGGCGGGGATCGGCGAGGGCGGCGAGGGCCTCGGGCAGTTTCCAGCGCAGGCGGGCGCGGTGTCCGCGCAGGTGGCGGGCGGCGGTGGCGGGGTGGCGCGGGGCGAGGGTGCGCAGGTAGGCGGGGAGGGCCTGGAGGACTTCGTCGCCGCCTTCGCCGCTGATGCGCAGTCGGGCGCCGCGGGTGGCGAGCAGGCGGGCGACGGCCTCGTCGCGGGCCCTGGTGCGGGTCCAGGCGAACGGTTCGTCGCCCTGCGGGCCGGGGGTGTCGGTGTCGGCGAACATCGCGGGGAGGTCCTCGGCGGGCAGGACGAGCCGGGTGCCGGGCAGGTGGCGGGCGGCGCGGTCGGCCCAGGGGGCGTCCTCGTGGTGGGGGTCGAGGGAGCCGATGGTGACGGTGAGCAGGTCGGCGGGGCCGGTGGCGGCGAGGAAGCACAGGGGGGTGGAGTCGAGGCCGCCGGACAGGTCGGCGGCGACGAGCCCGCCGTCGCGGGTGCGGGCGGCGACGGCTCGGTGCAGGGCGTGGCGCAGGGCCGTCGCGGCTTCGGGGCGGGGTCGTTCGGGGGCGGGCGGCTGCCAGTGGGCGAGGGTGCGGGCGGGGCGGCCGGGGGCGAGCAGGGCGGTGTGGTGCGGTGGCACGGGGGTGATGCCGGGCCACAGGGACAGGGTGTCGGCGGGGTGCGGCAGGGGGTGGGCCAGGCGCAGGGCGAGGCGTTCGGTGGACGGGGCGAGGCCGGCCGCGGCGGCCAGGACGTCGGCCCGGTCGGCGAGGACGGGGACGCCGTGGACCTCGGCCAGGTGGAGGCGGTGGAGTCCGGACAGCGAGCCGCGGGCGGTGACGGTGCCGTGCACGGTGGCGATCAGGTGGTGGCTGCCGGCCGGACCGTCGGCGGGTGTGAGGGCGAGGGCGTCGCGCGGGTCGCGGAGGTGTTCGGCGCGGCGGCGCAGCTGGTGGGCGTCGGTGTCGCTGGTGCCGAACACGGCCAGCGCGACCGGTCCGGCCCGGGCGGTGGCCGCCTCGTCGGCCGGCCAGTGGCCGAGGATCCAGGGGCGTCCGCTGGGGTGGTGCAGGGCACGGCGCTCGGCCGTGCCCCACACCGCGGCCACCGCGGCTGCTGCGTCGGTGTCCGGCAGGACCACGAACCAGGTCCGCCGGTGGCCGTTCACGGCGCGGCCCTCAGGGGGCGAGGTAGTAGCCGTGGACGTCGGACTGGTTGCCGATGTCGAAGCCCCGGGTGAGGTCCGCGAAGTCGCCGAGTTCGATCATCATCGGGGGCTCGTACACGTCGTCGGTCATGACAATGTCCTCTCTTGTGTGGGGAGTTGGACACGATCGCCGGCCGGCGGTACTCCACTCTTCCCCCTCGGTTCGCCGACGGACAAGCGGCGCCGGGGCCTTCGGCCGGAACCCGACGGCCCGGGCGGGAGTGGCCGCAGGCGCTCGCGGGACTGCTGAGCACCCGGGCGACCGGGTGGCGGGGGCGGCGGGCGGGAGGCCGGATTCGGCCAGCCCCGGACGAAATGGTGTAGACCTGTCCGCTGCCGGACGGGCCTCGCCTACGGTCGTCCCATGGCTGACGCATGCTTCGGGCACCCGCGGCTCGCCGCGCTCTACGACCCGCTCGACCCCGACCGCGGCGACCTCGACGCCTACCTGGCGATGGCACGGGAGTTCGGGGCGCGCCGGGTGCTGGACCTCGGCTGCGGCACGGGGGTCTTCGCGCTCCTGCTGGCCGGCCGCGGCTTCGAGGTGGTCGGCGTCGATCCCGCCCTGGCCTCCGTGCAGGTCGCGCGGGCCAAGCCGGGCGCCGGGCGGGTGCGGTGGATCCACGGCGACGCGACGGACCTGCCGCCGCTGCGGGTCGATCTGGCGACGATGACGGCGAACGTCGCCCAGGCGATCGCCGGTCCGCGGGCCTGGCGGGGGACGCTGCGGGGGGCCTTCGCGGCGCTGCGGCCGGGCGGGCGGCTGGTCTTCGAGACCCGCGATCCGCGCGCCCGCGCCTGGGAGGAGTGGACGCGCGAGCGCTCCCACCGGGTGACAGAGGTCCCCGGCACGGGCCCCGTCGAGAGCTGGGTCGCCCTGGTCGGGGTGCGCGGGCCGCTGGTGACGTTCCGGTGGACGTACGTCTTCGCGGCGGACGGGCAGGTGCTGACGTCGGATTCGACGCTGCGTTTCCGGGAGCGGGCGGAGGTGGAGCGGGACCTGGCCGCCCACGGCTACGTGCTGGAGGAGGTCCGCGACGCTCCCGACCGGCCTGGGCGGGAGTTCGTCTTCGTGGCCCGGCGCCCGTGACACCCGCCGCTCCGTGACACCCGCCCTTCCGGGGCGCCGTGCGCGGGAAGTCGGCCGGGCCGACTTCCCGTGCGCGGGCTGGGCGGCTCAGGGGCGCAGGGTCTCCCCGTTCGTCCGGCCTTCCACGGCGGTGACGTAGGAGCGGGCGGCGTCGACGGCGAGGATGCCGGGGGCCGGGTCCCGGCCGAGGAGTTGCAGCGTCTCGGCGATCCAGCCGGGGCTGACGAGGTTGATCCGCAGGTCGCGGGGCATTTCGCCAGCGGCGTTGCGGACGAAGCCCTCCAGCCCGGTGTTGATGACGGCGCCCAGCGATCCACCGGTCATCGGGGTGGTGAAGGTGCCGCCGGTGAGGGTGATGGAGCCGCGGTCGCGCAGATGGTGCTGGGCGCGCCGGGCCAGGGCGATCTGGCCCAGCAGCTTGCCCTGCAGCCCGGCGAGGAACTCCTCGTCGGTCACTGTCGCCAGGTCCACCATCGGGCCCGACACGGCGCAGCAGACGACCGCGTCGAGGTCGGGCAGGCCGGCGAAGAGCGCGTCCAGGGAGTCGGAGTCCTCCAGGTCGACTGTCACCGGGCCGCTGCGCGAGGCCCGTACGACCTGGTGTTCCTTCTCCAGGGCGGTGGCGACAGCGCTGCCGAGTGTGCCGGAGGCTCCGATCACGAGTACCTTCATGCCGTCGATGATCGCATCAAGTGGCCCTCTCAGGAGGACTTTTCGGCAAGGGTGTGGGCGACGAGGGCGTTCGCGTGGCCGTGGCCGATGCCGTGCTCGGTCTTGAGCCAGGCGACGAGCTCCATGTGCTTGGCGAGCGGGGAGGCGCGGATGAGGTCCTTCCACTCCTCGATCGGGCGGCCGTACTTCTTCTCGATGGAGGGGAAGTAGGAGGCTGGGCCCTTCACGGCGGGGGTGGTCATGGGCGTGGTTCCTCTCGGCGGGGCGGTGAAGAAAGAAGAAGCGGTGCGGTCACGGAGGTAGACCGTGACCGCACCGCGAACTCATCGCCCCGTCGGGGTGATCCGCGTCACACCCCGGCGGTGGCCCGGTGGCGGCGCCGCCGGCCGGCGGGCGGGGTGGGGTCGGCGTCCCAGGCGGCGACGGGGTTGCCGAGCCAGCGCCCGCCGCCGGGGACGTTCTCGCCGCGCATGACCAGGGAGGCCGGGCCGACGGTGGTGCCGGCGCCGAGGGAGGCGTTGAGCAGCACGATGGAGTGCGGGCCGGTGGTGGAGCCGGCGGCGAGGTGGACGGGGCCCAGGCGCATGACGCGGTCGTGGAAGAGGTGGGTCTGCAGGACGGTGCCGCGGTTGACGCTGGCGCCGGCCTCGACGGTGACCAGGTCGGTCTCGGGCAGCCAGTGGGTCTCGCACCACACGCCGCGGCCGATGCGGGCGCCGAGGCTGCGCAGCCACACGTTCAGGTAGGGGGTGCCGGTGATGGTGTGGCCGCCGAAGGGCATGGCGAGTTCCTCGACGAAGGTGTCGTAGAGCTCGTTGCGCCACACGAAGGAGGACCACAGGGGGTGTTCGGCGACGCGGAAGCGTCCGACGAGCAGCCACTTGGCGGCGGTGGTGACGGCGCAGGCGACGACGGCGGCGGCGGTCAGTACGAGTCCGGCGGTGCCCAGGGCGACGGCCAGCCCGTAGTCGTCGCGCAGTTCCTGCAGGGCGGCGAGGACGAGGTCGCCGAGCAGGGCGGCGAGGACGATCGGCAGCAGTCGGCAGAGTTCGACGCCGGCGCGCGCCCACATCAGGCGCCGGGGCGGGTTGTAGGTGCGGGCGTCGGCGCCGGTGTCGGCGACGCGGGGCAGGGCGAAGGCGGGGCGGCCGAGCCAGGAGGAGCCTTCGGGGGCGTGGGCGGGGGTGTCGGACAGGACGCCGACGAGGGAGTTGTCGGGCAGGTGGCGGCCGGGGCCGACGATGCCGGAGTTGCCGACGAAGGAGCGGCGTCCGACGTGGGCGGGGCCGAGGTGGAGCCAGCCGCCGCGCAGCTCGTACGGGGCGACGAGGGTGTCGTCGGCGAGGAAGGCGCCGTCGTCGACGCGCATCAGGCCGGGCAGGGCGAGCACGGTGGAGGCTTCGACGCGCCGTCCGACGCGGGCGCCGAGCAGGCGCAGCCACACCGGGGTGAAGAGGCTGGCGTAGAAGGGGAAGAGGGTGCGCCGGGCGGTGTCGCTGAGGCGGCTGACGGCCCAGGCGCAGAAGGCGACGCGGCCGGTGGCGGGGTGGTGGCCGGGGCGCAGCGGGAGGGACAGCAGGCGGACGAGGAGCGCTATGAGGGTGGCGTAGCAGGCGAGGGTGAGGGCGGCCAGCGGGATGGTGGCGGGCAGGAGTTGGACGAGGGCGCCGACCAGGGTGGCGTCGCTGTCGATCATCGGGTAGACGATGGCCAGGGCGGGCAGCGCGGCGAGGATCGGGACGAGGCCGAAGAGGGCGAAGGCGGCGCCGTAGGCGAGGTTCCAGCCGCGCGGGGCGGGGGCGGGGGTGGTGGGCCAGTCGGCGGGGGCGGCAGTGTCGGGGCGGGCCGGGGAGCCGGTCCAGTGTTCGCCGGGCGGGACGGCGGTGGTGGCGGTGACGCAGGAGCCGGGGGCGATCTCGGCGCGGGCGCCGATGCGGGCGCCGGGCATGAGGGTGGCGCGGTGGCCGATGCGGGCGCCTTCGCCGATGTCGATGCGGCCGAGGTGGAGGGTGTCGCCGTCGAGCCACCAGCCGGCGAGGTCGGCTTCGGGTTCGACGGAGGCGTGGGCGCCGATGCGGGCGAGGCCGGTGACGGGGGGCAGGGTGTGGAGTTGGACGCCGGGGCCGACGCGGCAGCCCAGGGCGCGGGCGTAGCGGGGGGCCCAGGGGGTGCCGGCGAGGGCGGCGGTGCCGAACATGGCGGTGTAGCGTTCGGCGGCCCACAGGCGCAGGTGGACGTGGCCGCCGCGGGGGTGGCTGCCGGGGCGGATCCGGGCGGTGAGCAGGCGGGCGCCGGCGGCGGCGAGCAGGGTGCGGCCGGGGGCGCTGTAGAGGAGGAGCAGTCCCGCGCCGACGGGCCACCAGGAGCTGTGGGGGGCCCAGGCGAGGTGGCTGCCGGTGAGGTTGTCGAGGGCGATCAGGGCGAGGATCCAGCGCAGTCCGGCGAGGGAGAACATGCCGAGGAGCAGGAGGGTCTGCCACAGGCCGGCGCTGCGGGGGGTGCGGCGCACGGTGCGGCCGCGTGCGGCGGAGGGGGCGGCGCCGTCGGCGGGGTCCTCGGGGGCGGCGGCCGGGGCGAGGGTGTCGAGGTGGGCGGCGAGGTCGGCGAGGACGGGGTGGGCGTACAGGTCGGCGACGGAGACGCCGTTGTGCCGGGTGCGCAGGTCGGAGACGAGGCGGGCGGCGGTGAGGCTGGAGCCGCCGAGGGCGAAGAAGTCGTCGTCGGGGCCGGGGGCGGTGCCGAGCAGGCGCTCCCAGTGGGCGGCGAGCCGGCCGGCGGTGCCGTCCAGGGCCTGGGCGGCGGCGGGGGCGGTGCCGGTGGTGGCGAGCGGCCAGGGCAGGGCGTTGCGGTCGACCTTGCCGGAGGTGCGGGTGGGCAGGGAGTCGACGAGGGCGAGGACGGGCACCAGCGGGGCGGGCAGGCGCTCCAGCAGCCGGCGGCGGGCGGTGGCGAGGTCGGGGGTGGTGCCGGGGCGGGCGACGAGGTAGCCGACGAGCAGGTCGGCGCCGGCGGGGGTCCGGCGGACGGCCGCGGCGGCGGCGCGCACGTCGGGCAGGGCCTGGAGGGCGGCGTCGATCTCGCCGAGTTCGATGCGGCGGCCGCCGAGTTTGACCTGGTCGTCGGCGCGGCCGAGGAAGACCAGGCCTTCGGGTTCGTTGCGCACGAGGTCGCCGCTGCGGTAGACGCGGGGCGAGGCGAGGGCGGGGTGGGCGCTGAACTTCTCGGCGTCCTTGGCGGGGTCGAGGTAGCGGGCGGTGCCGACGCCGGTGATGAGCAGTTCGCCGGTCTCGTACCAGGGGACGGGGTGGCCGGCCTGGTCGACGACGGCGATCTCCCAGCCGTCGAGGGGGGCGCCGATGCGTACGGGCCGGCCGGGGAGCATGCGGGCGGCGGTGGCGACGACGGTGGTCTCGGTGGGGCCGTAGGTGTTCCAGAACTCGCGGCCGCCGGTGGCGAGGCGGTCGACGAGTTCGGCGGGGCAGGCCTCGCCGCCGACGATGATCAGGCGGACGGCGTCCAGGCACTCCTGCGGCCACAGGGCGAGCAGGGTGGGGACGGTGGAGACGGCGGTGATGCGCCGGGCCACGAGCCAGGGGCCGAGGTCGGTGCCGGCCTTGACGAGGGAGCGGGGGGCGGGCACCAGGCAGGCGCCGTGGCGCCAGGCGAGCCACATCTCCTCGCAGGAGGCGTCGAAGGCGACGGACAGGCCGGCCAGGACGCGGTCGCCGGGGGCGAGCGGCTGCTGCGGGAGGAAGAGGCGGGCCTCGGCGTCGACGAAGGCGGCGGCGCTGCGGTGGGTGACGGCGACGCCCTTGGGGCGGCCGGTGGTGCCGGAGGTGAAGATGATCCACGCGTCGTCGGCCGGGGCGGGCCAGGCCGGGCGGCCGGAGGGGCGGGCGTCGGTGGGGGCGTGCAGGGAGCGCCCGGGGCCGAGGACGGCGCAGACGGCGGCGTCCTGCCAGATCATCTCGGCGCGCTCGTCGGGGTCGTCGGCGTCGACGGGCACGTAGGCGGCGCCGCAGCGCATGACGGCGAGGATCGCGATGTAGAGGTCGGCGGTGCCGGAGGGGATGCGGACCCCGACGCGGTCGCCGCGGCCGATGCCGTGGCCGGCCAGCTGCCCGGCGAGGGTCTCGACCTCGTGCAGCAGGGCGCGGTAGTCGAGGACGGTGTCGCCGGTGTCGAGCGCGGGCGCGCCGGGGTGCGCCTGCGCGGTGGCGGCGATGATGTCGAGCAGGCTGCGGGGGTGGGCGGGCTGGGCCGCCGGCCAGCCCGCCACGGGGCCCGGGTCGGGGCGGTGCAGCGTGCCGGGGCCGGCCGTTTCGTGGCGTGCGTCCATGGAGGGGTTCCTTGGCTCCGGGGTCCTGGGGGCGGGTACGGGTATTCACGCGGGGTGACGCCTTTGTCACCTGCCGGTGCGCCCACTCACCATGACTCCGCTGGGAGTCGGCTGGATGCAGTGAGGAATCGATCAAAGAAAATTCTCATCATCGATGCCACGCGGGAGCAGCAACGGTATGAATCGAATGCCATTTCGCTGGTTTCCGATCGTTTTCGCTGGTGAAGAGTAATCGCCGAATACCGGAGCGGTGCGACGGGAGCGAGAAGAGTGATGAACACCATGGCGACCGATTCGCTACCAGTAGTGAAGGGGCCGCTGTCGAATCGGGGGATTCCGGTCGGATCACCGGCCTGTTCACGGTTTTCACATATTCGTGTGGGAGTCTTTCGCGGCCCACACCGCGGTTCCTTCCTGTGAGCGGGCCGGGCGGCGGCGCGCCCGGCCGGGATCCGGCTGGGCACCACCGGGACTCCGGCGGGCGAAGCGGCGGCGGGCAGGCGCTCGTCTGGTACGTGGCGTACGGCTCGAACCTGCACGCCGCCCGCCTCGCCCGCTACCTGCGCGGCGGCCGCCCCGACGGCGGGGCGCAGACGCACCCCGGCGGCCGCGACCCGCGCCCGCCGCGCCGGGCGGTGGCCACCGTGCTGCCCGGCGTGCTCTACTTCGCCGACCGCTCGCTCACCTGGGGCGGCGGCTCGGCCTTCTACGACCCGACCCTTCCCGGTGAAGTCCCCTGCCGGGCCTACCTGATGACGGTCGGTCAGTTCAGCGACATCGCCGCCCAGGAGATGCGCCGCTCCCCCGGCACCGACCTCGACCTCGCCCCGCTGCTCGCCACCGGGCGCGCCGAACTGGGCCCGGGCCGCTACGAAACCCTGCTGCGCGTCGGCGCGTTGGACGGCCGCCCGCTGCTGACCTTCACCGCCGCCCGGGGCGTGGCCGGCGCCGAGCTCAACGCCCCCGCCCCGCCCTACCTGCGCACCCTGGCGGCGGGCCTGGCCGAGTCCCACGGCTGGGGCCCCTGGCGCACGGCCGGCTACCTCGCCACCCGCCCGGGCGCCGCCGGGCACTGGACACCGGCGGCGGTGGCGGCGCTGCTCTAGAACGCGGCGGGGCCGCCCGG
>NZ_JBHVET010000042.1:0-23948 GCF_042802135.1 Kitasatospora sp. NPDC057512 | reverse complement strand
CCTCCGTGGGGTGGAGGGGCGGCCCCGGGCCGGGGCGCGGAGGTGGGGATCAGGCGCCGGGCGGGGTCACGTAGCCGGAGATCTTCCAGTTCTTGACGCCGCCCTTGGCGGTGCGCGGGTCGATGTGGCGGTGGGTCACCTTGTTGCTGACGTTGCCCTCGACGGTGTCCAGGGTGCCGTCACGGTTCACCGAGACCACCACGCCCACGTGGCCGCCCTGCTCGTAGGCCGGCGGGCCGTAGACGACGAGGTCGCCGGGCTTCGGCGAGCCGGTGTGGAACAGGTGGTGCTCCTGCCCCCACTTGCCGACCCCGCGCCCGAGCAGGGTGGTCGGGACGCTCTTCACCCCGGCGTGCCGCCAGGTCCACTCGGCGAACGCCGCGCACCAGGAGGTGTTGCGGCAGGTCTGGCCCTTTCCGGTGAGGTACTTCTGGCAGGCCGAGTCGCTCTCGGTGACCCCGATCTGACCGCGCGCCGCCGCCGCGATCCGGTCCCGCAGGGTGGCTGCCGCCGGCGCCGCGGCACCCTCGCGCAGGGCGTCGGCGTCGGCCGTGGTCCCGCCGGTGACGGTGGCGCCGCTGTCGGCGGTGGCGGTGGAGCCGGCGGCGGGCGGGGTCGCCGGGAGGGCGAGCGCGTCCGCAGCGCCGGTCCCGGTGAGCGCGGCCGCCGCCAGCACGGCGAGGGCGACGGCGCGGCCCGTGCGCTGCTTGAGGGTGGGGAGCGTGAGGTGACGGGTCGGGTACATCGGTGACTCCTTCGAGTGCATCCCGTGCCCCGGGGCGGCATGCGAATGCCCGGGTACGGGAGGGGGTGGGATTCGCCGGGGGTCTCACCGGCTGGTCGTCAGCGTTGCACGGCCGGGCCGCCGACTCCTACGCTGCGCGATCGGATGGTTACTCATTCGTATGCGGTCGGGTATGCGTGCGCTCCGAGCTGCGGATATGCACGGGCCGAAGGAGAGGGAGCGGACGGATGCCGGACAGGGGAGTCACCGGGCCGGAGGCGCAGGGCGTCGGGGCCGGGCCGTCGGCGCGGGTGGAGCTGGCGCGGACGCTGCGCGAGTGGCGGGCCCGTGCGGGGGAACTGCCGCAGAAGACGGTGGCCCGGCGGCTCAACATCGCCCAGACCACCGTCTCCCGCTACGAGAGCCCGGACGGCCGGCACCCGGCGCCGGAGGCGGCAGTCCGCGCGCTCTGGTCCTGTTACCGGCTGGCGGAGGAGGACCTCGACCAGGCGCTCGCCCTGCGCGCGCGGGTGGACGAGGAGCTGCGGGCGGGGGCGGCATCCGCCGAAGTGGCGGCCCCGGTGGCGGCGGTCGCGGTGGCGGCAGGAGAGGCCGTGGGTGGGGCGGTGGTGGTCGCCGGGGCCGGGGAGCCGTCGGCGGCCCCGGCGGCGGGCCGGAGCCGGCACCGGGTCGCCTGGGTGGCGGGGGCGACGGCGGCCCTGGCCGGGGTGGTCGTGGGCGGGCTGCTGGTCCACCGCCTGCTCGCCCCGACGGCGACGACCGGCGGGGCGGACGAGGCCCGCCCGCTCCCGCCCGCCGCCGCGCCTCCTGCCGCCTTCCCGACCACCGACTTCGACATCATCTACGGAAACACCTCCACGAAGGGCACCCTGACCTGGTACAACCGCTCGGTCGGCCTGAGCGGGCAAGGCAAGTCCGAGGACTCGGCCGGCTGTCGGGGCACCACGGCGACGAGCTACTCCGCCTCCGGCAGCGAACTGGGCAGCATCCACACCGGCATCGTCTGCGGCGCAAGCGAGAACTACAACGTCGCAATCCCTGCGGACGTTGCCGGCGGTGCCTCCACCGTCAGGATCTGCCTCGATGACGGCGCCACCCCGCCCGCCATGCTCAAGTGCCAGGATTCCAGGCGCCCCTGAGAACCGGCCGCGGACGCCGGGTGCGCCGCTCTGCCGGCTCAACGGCGAGACGGTCAGCGGCGAGACCGTTCCGGGCCCCCGCTTCCCGCGCTTCCACGATCTCGTCACCGCCTGGCGCGAGTCGGCGAAGTAGCACGGCAACCAGGCCCGCGGGGGCCGCGGTGCAGTCTCGTCAGGCCGCTGCGCCGCCACGCCCCCGCCCCCGCCGGACCTGCCCGGTCGCCCGCTGCCGGAAAGCGCCGCGGCGCTACCCTGTGTGGAGTTAGCCAACACCATGGGACTATGAGGGGGTTCACATGAGACTCGTCCTGGACGGCGTGTCCGAGGACCTGGCGCGTGAGCTCTTCGCGCTGCTGGGCAGGCACGGGGCGGCGCCGGTGCTCCAGGACGCGCAGTGGACCGTCACCAGGGCCGCGCAACTCCTGCGGGACCTGCCGGCCACCGCCGTGCAGATCATCCGCCTCGCCGCCGAGGGCGAGGGCTGGGTCGCCTCCGACCACCTGCGCGGCCCCGACGGGTCGGAGTCCCTGCGCGGTCGGTCCGGTGCGATCACCAAGGCCGTCAACCGGGGTGCCGCCAAGAAGCGCTGGCCCGTCGGGATGCCGCTGCCCGTCGAGGCCCAGTACGACCCCGAGAACCCCTCCTACCAGCGCACGACGGGCTACGTGATGAACGAGGACCTGGTCCCCGTCTTCAAGGCCGCCCTGACCCGCATCGACCGGGAGACGGCGGAGCTCGCCGCCGCGACCGTCACCGCGGAAGGCGGCGCCTGATGGACCGCAAGACGTACACCGCCGAGCTCGCCGGTCTGCGCGAGCTGCGCGCCGGGATCACGGCCGCCGAGAAGCAGGTCGCGGCCGCGCAGAAGGAGTTGGACAGGCTCGCCGCCCAACGTTCGCGACGGGTGGCCGGGCTGGCGGGGTACGAGGGCGCGAAGGCCGACGCCGTCGCGAAGGCCGCGGGCCTGTCGGTCGGCGACGTCGTGCGGATCGCCCCGCTGCTGGACCCGACCCCGGCCGCCGTCCGTGCCGCCGCGCCCGCCCCGGTGCCCGTCGCGGAAGTGGCGGAAGTGGCAGAACCGGCGCCGGTTGCCGAGCCACCCGTCGCCGTCGCCCCGGCGCTGACCCGCCCGGCCGCCGTGGTCGAGCAGCCCACCCCCTCGCCCGTAGCCACCCCGACCACCGGGACCGAACCAGCAGCCAGGGAGACAGAACCCGGCGTACAGGCCGACCCGTTCCCTGCGACCGCGTCGGTCCCGGGCACCGCCGAGCAGGCCGTGCCCGCCGGTCCGCGCGAGCTGCCCACCCTCCCCGAGGGCCCGGCGGGCGCGCGGTTCGAGGCCGTGACGACCGGCCTGCTTTCCAAGCGCCCGAACTTCACGCAGCAGGCCCGCTCCACGGTGTTCCTGGACGCGGCGACCGGTGTGCTGGCCGTACGCGACCAGACCGTGCGCCTCGACCTCGGCGCCCGCACCCCCGGGGAGATCCTGGACGCCGTCCTGGCGACCGCGCCCGGCACCGAGCGCGTCTACATCACCGCCGGCGCCCCCTGGCACGACGGCGCCGAGCGCTACTCCACCCTCAAGGACGCCGTCGCCGCCTGGCTGAACACCCCGTCAGAGCGATGGACCACCGCCGTCGGCTCCGGCCGCGACAAGCTCGCCGGCCACTTCGTCCACCAGCGCCAGCCCGTCGGCCGCTACGCCCCCACCGCGGCCCCGGACAGCGGCACCACCGAGATCCGCTCCATGGGGGAGTGGTTCGACCCGGACGGCGCCGACGTCGTCACCTGCCGCCAGGCGTTCACCCTGCTGTGGCAGGCGCTGCGCCGCCACTGGGACGACGCGGTCCTGATGGGCTCGCCGTCGCAGACCGGCCGGGACCTGTGGTCGCGCACCGTCCCGACCACCGGCAAGTGGGCCGGCGGCTACCCGGTCCTGTCCGAAGAACTGCGCGGCCTGCTGCACGCGACCGGCGGCCAGGGCCGCACCGAGCTGATCCTGCCCCCGCGCGTCCCGGAGCAACTGCCCGCCCTGGTCGAGTACGACCGCACCTTCGCCTACGCCAAGCACCTGTGGAAGTCCCCGGTGGGCACCCCGCGCCGCGTCACCGCCGCCGCGTTCGCCGCGATGACGCAGGCCGAGCAGACCAAGGCCCTGATGTCCTGCTCGCACTGGAACGTCAAGGTGACCGTCCCGCAGGGCTGGAACCACGTCGGCCTGCTGCCCGCCCCGGTCACCGGCGACCGCGCGTGGGTCTACCCCTCGGCGCCGGGCGAGACCTTCACCACCTGGGCGGGCGGCGCCGAGGTCCACCTCGCCCTGTCCAACCACCTCGCACCGTGGCGGATCGAGGTCCTCGGCGGCCTCCTCTGGGAGGACGGCAAGCCGCTCGACGAGTGGGGCAAGCGCCTCAAGTCGGCCTGGGCGGACCTGACCAACCTCTCCCGCATGCACGGCGACGAGCGCCAGCGCACCGCCGCCTACCTCGCCTCCCGCGCCGTCCGCGCGGTGCTGCTGTTCGGCCTCGGCGGCTTCGCCCAGCGCCCGCGCCTGGTCTCCGGCACCACCCCCATCGGCGAGACCCTCCCCGCCGGGGTCGAGATCCTCGGCCAGGACGACCAGGTGGTGACCTGGCAGCGGCAGGCCGGCTTCTCCCGCGACCCGTACGCTCACCCCGAGTGGGCCGCCTACGTGTGGTCCGGGGCGCGGGCGGCGCTGCTGGACATGAAGTACCGCCAGGGCAAGGAGGTCATCGGCCACGCCGGCGCCCTGCACGCGAAGCCCGGCACCGTCGTCTACTTCGGCACCGACGGCATCGCCCTGACCGAGCGCCAGCCCTGGCCCTACCGCGGCGAGGTGGGCGACTACCTCCTCAAGGGCCACCTCACCGGCCCCATCGAGCACCCCACCAGCCAGGAGCAGTACCTGAAACTGCGCGGCCTGGGCCGCGCCGAACTCGCCGCACAGGAGACCGACCAGTGAGCCCGGCCGACCCGAACCGGCCCAACGAGGCCGCGCGGCTGACCCAGCAGCTCATCGACCACGGCTACACCAAGCGCCAGGTCGCCGGGATGCTCGGCCGCGACGCCTCCCTCGTCTCCCAGTTCTTCACCAAGGGCAAGGGCGCGAGCATGGTGGGAGCGCTGCGCCAGCTGGTCCGGGCGGTGCGCGGCGGCGAGCGCGACGAGGAGACGCTGTCCGGGATCGCGGAGGCGAACACCAGCCGCCGCCGCACCAGGACCGGACAGAAGGCCCGGGTCCGGGGCAAGGACACGGTCGGCGAGGCCGGCGGGTCGATGGCCGGCCGGGCCGGGAGACAGGCCATCAGGTCCGGCGCCGGCCACCTCGCACCCGTGGTGCACGAGACGGGCCGGGCCGGCGGCCGCCTCGCCTTCACCGTCCGGATGAAGGCCGACCAGTACGTCTACAGCGCCGGCTCGGAGCAGGACTCCGGCGGCATCCGGCGCGGGTTCGTCCCCCGCGCGGACGGCACCGAGGAGCGCACCTACGGCTCCGCCGGCACCGGAGGCTTCGACGCCGCCGAGTGGTCCCGGCGCGTCGCCGACCACCACGGCGACGTCACCGAGGCCATGAAGGCCTGGCTGGTGGAGACCGGCCGCGCCGTCGCCGACGCCGACATCCAGTACCTCGAAGTCCGCGGCTGGATCCCCGGGTAGCGGCTCTCGCGTCCGGACGTCCCCGGGAGCCTGCCCGCTTCGCACCACCCGGGCCGCCGCCCAGCCACCCCGCACCACCCGGCACCACCCGGCCCACGAAGGAGACACCCGCGCAGTGGAGAGCACCACCGCCACCGCAGAGCAGGACACGCCGGCCGGGCCGCGCGTCCAGGCCGGCCCGCGCGCCCAGGCCGGACCGCCGTTCCCGGCGCGGCCGGTCGGCACGGCGGTGAACCCGCTGCCGCTGCACCGGTTCCAGAAGGACGCGGTGGCCGCCGCCGTGCGCGAGGTGAAGGACGGCGGCCGCGCGACGGTCGTCGCGGCGACCGGCTCCGGGAAGACGCTGATCGCCGCCGGCTGCGCCCGGCGCCTGGCGGCGAGGGGCCGGGTGCTGGTGCTGGTGCCGACGATCGAGCTGCTGGAGCAGACCGCCGAGGCCTGGTCCCTGCGGGGCGGACGCCGCGGGCTGGCGGTGGCGGCGTGTTCGCGGGAGGAGGCGCTGGAGAGCGCGGAGGCCGGCGGCCGCGTCCACGCCCGGGTGACCACCCAGGCCGCCCGGATCACCGACCTCGTCGCCGGCGCCCCCGACGACCAGCCGGTCACCGTGTACGCGACCTACGCCTCGCTGGAGCGGATCGTCCAGGCCCACCGCGAATTCGGCCTGGCCGCCTGGGACCTGGTCGTCATCGACGAGGCCCACCGCACGGCCGGCGCCGGGAGCAAGGCGTGGGCCGCCGTCCACGACGACGCCCAGGTCCCCGCCCGCAGGCGCCTCTACTTCACCGCGACCCCGCGCATCGCCGACGACCGGCGCGCGAAGGACGGCCTGGCCGACCTCGCCGACGCCGACGCCGACGCCGACAACGAGCGCGCGGAGAAACCGCCCGCGCTCTGCTCCATGGACGACGAGAGCATCTACGGCAGGACCGTCTTCACCTGGACCCTCGGCCAGGGCATCGAGCACGGCTACCTCGCCGACTACCGCGTCCTGGTCCCCGTCGTCACCGACGAGGACCTGCGCGAACTGCTCCGCCTCCCCGCCGTCGCCGACCTGCGCACCCAGCGCTCCAACGAGGAACTGCTGCGCCTGGCCCTGCAGATCGCCGTGCTGCGCGCCGTCGCCGACCTCGACCTGCGCCGCGTCATCACGTTCCACTCCCGGGTCGGCGCGGCGCGGGAGTTCGCGAACACCCTGCCGGACGCCTCCCGGCTGCTGGAGGACGCGGAACGCCCGGAGCGGATCTGGGCGAAGGCGGTGGCCGGCACCGACCGCCTCAAGGACCGCCGAGCCGCGTTCGCCGGGTTCAAGGCCCACACCGGCGAGGACGGCGAGGAGTGCGGCATCCTCTGCAACAGCCGGCTGCTGACCGAAGGGATCGACGTCGCCGCGGTGGACGCCGTCTGCTTCGCCGACCCCAAGAGCTCGGTCATCGACATCGTCCAGGCCGTCGGCCGCGCCCTGCGCCAGTCCTACCGACAGGGCAAGATCTCGTGGATCGTCATCCCGGTCTACCTGCCGACGCCGCAGGCCGGCGACGACACCGCCACCGCGCACCCGGCCGAGGTCCACGACGCCGGCGAGGCCGTGAAGGCGGAGGCCGACGCCGAGATCGAGGCGTCCGGCTTCCGTACGATCTGGCGGGTCCTGCGGGCGCTGGCGGCGCATGACGCCCGGGTGGTCGGCCGGATCACCGAGCTGCGCGCCCACCGCTCGCAGCCCGCCGCGCACACCACCGCGGCCAAGCCGGCCGAGGGCGATCAGCAGCCGGCCCCGGTCGAGCCGCCGGCCGAGTGGCTCAAGATCGACGCCCGCCGGCACGCCGCGCGCATCCTCCGGACCGTCAAGCTGCGCGCGTTCAACCCGCGCGCGGTCGAGTGGCAGCGGATGCACGCCGTCGCCGCCGGGTTCCACACCGGGCACGGCCACCTCGACCCCGCCGACAGGACGACGCACGCCGAGCTGATCTCCTGGCTCGCCCGCCAACGCCACCTCCACGGCCAGGGTCTGCTCGACCCTGCCCGCGTCAGCGAGCTGGACGCGCTCGGCATGATCTGGTCGAAGCACGCCAACGCCTGGGAACGCGGCGCCGCGTACGCCGCCGCGTTCCACGGCCGGCACGGGCACCTGGCGATCCCGGCGACCGCGAAGCTGGACGACTACGCGGTGGGCGCGTGGATGCGCCGCCAGCGCAAGGCCGACACCCTCGACCCCGGCCAGGCCGCGAAGCTGGACGCGCTGGACGAGCTGTGGCGCCTGGAGCCGGACTGGAACCGCTCCTACCGCCGCCTGCTCGCCTACCTCGCCGCCGGCGGGACCCTCGACGGCCCGGTGAACCGCACCGGCGGCGAGGCCGACCCGGCCTTCCGGCCCGGCACCTGGCTGCGCAAGCAGGCGGCGGCCCGCACCGACGGGAAACTGACCGACCGTCAGGTCTCGCTCCTGGACGCCCTCCACCGGCACGCCGGGACCGTCGCCCGCGACCGGATCGGGTGATGCTCCGCCGAAGGGCGGCCCGCGGAGCCGCCCTTCGACCAACACGCGTCCGACGTGCGCCGCGAGTCCCCCGACGGTGCGGAGAGCCGACCGTCCCGGGCGCCGGCGGTGCTGCTACTTCTGCCAGCCGATGGTCTCGGGCAGCGGGCTGTAGAAGATGGTGGCACCGACGTTGGCGAGGCCCTTGCGGATGCCGTAGGTGGAGGGGCCGCTGTAGAGCGGCAGCAGGGAGTACTGCTGGAGGGCCTTCTGCTCGATCTCGTTGACGGCCGCGATCTGCTGGCCGAGGTCGGCGATCTCCCCGGTGGCGCGGATCTCCTTGTCCAGTTCGGGGGTGCCGGATCCGGTGATGTTGGAGTCGCGGTCGGAGCAGTAGAAGTCGCACAGGTACCGGGCGCCGAAGGGGTCCGTCGAGCGGTTGCCGGAGATGAACAGGTCGAAGCGGCGGTCGCTGAGGACCTTGGAGAAGTCGTTCTCGGAGACCTTGTTGACGTCCACCTTCACGCCGACGGCCTTGAGCATCGCGGTGAACGCACTGGCGGTGGCCTTCTCGATGGGGCCGTCGCCGAGCAGGGTGTAGCCGATCGCGAGCTGCTGGCCGTCCTTGGCGCGGATGCCGTCGGCCCCGGGCTTCCAGCCGGCCGCGTCCAGGGTCCTGCGCGCCTCCTCCGGGTCGTACTTCAGCACGGAGGCGACGTTGTCGCGGTAGCCCTGCTGGAAGCTGTAGAGCACCGCCGAGCCGGGCAGCGGCTCGGTGTAGTCGAGGCCCTGGAACCGGATCTTCGCTATCTGGGCGCGGTCGATGCTCTCCTGCACGGCCTTGCGGACCTGGACGTCGCCGAGCAGCGGGGACTTGGTGTTGAGGTACAGCGCGTACTCGAAGGGGCTGCCGCCGCTGCGGATCTCGGCGTCCTTGACCGTCTTCACCTGCTTGAGGTTCTCCGCCGTCCCGACGGGGGCGTAGTCGAGTTCGCCGTTCTTGAAGGCGTTGATCGAGGCGGCGCTCTCCAGGTTGACGTAGACGCGCTTGTCGAGCTTGCCGGGCCGGCCCCACCAGGCGGGGTTGCGCACGAAGGTGATGTTGCCGGAGTGGTCGTCCCAGGTGCCCACGGTGTACGGCCCGGTGCCCCATTCGGGGTGGGCGGTCTTGACGTACGCCTTGTTGAAGTTGTCGACGGTGGCGGCCTGGGGGTGCAGGAAGGTGGTGAACAGCGCGGACCAGGAGGCGTTGACGCCCTTGAAGGCGATGACCGCCTGCTTGTCGTCCGCGCCCCGGGTGACGGAGGTGATGCGGTCGTAGCCGTCGGTGGAGGAGGCCGCGTACTCCTTGTCCGAGCCGTTGTTGGCCTTCCAGGTGGCCTCGATGGCCCGCCAGTCGATCGGGGTGCCGTCGTTGAACACGGCCTTGGGGTTGAGGGTGATGACGACCTTCTGGTCGCCGCCCTCGACGGAGACCTTCACGTCGCTGTAGTAGTCCGGGTTGTACTGGACCTCGCCGGTGGGGGAGTAGGTGATGGCGTCGGCGTTGTACCAGGACCAGACCCGCAGCGCGTTCAGGGTGCCGTTGACGTTGAACGGGTTGCCCTGCTCGTCGAAGGTCCCCGCGGAGGTGTAGGTGCCGCCGTCCTTGATGTTCTCGTACGGCTGGGGGTTGTAGTCGGTGACCGAGGACGCGACCTTGGCGGCGTTCCTGGCGTCCTGCCCGGGGGAGGCGCCGGCGGAGCCGCCGGAGGGGGACGAGGAGGAGCAGGCGGTGGCGGCGACCGAGACGGCCGCGGCGAGCGCGAGGGGCAGGGCGAGCTTCCGGCGCATTGGGGTGTCCTTGGTGGGAATCGGTGGGACGGGGAAGAGCGGGGGCGGGGGTCAGACCGCGTGGCAGGCGTACCGGTGGTCGGAGCCGTCCGGGGCGCCGACGGTCGCCGGCCGCTCGGTGCGGCAGCGCGCCCGTACGGCCTCGTCGGCCTCCCGGTGGAGCGGGCAGCGGTCGACGAACACGCAGCCCTGCGGCAGCCGGGCGGCGCTGGGCTGCTCGCCCGCGAGGACGATGCGCTCGCGGTGGCGCTCGCGCTCCGGGTCGGGGACCGGGACGGCCGACAGCAGGGCCCGGGTGTACGGGTGCCGGGGCCGGGCGAAGATCTCCTCGGTGGCGCCGGACTCGACGACGTGCCCGAGGTACATCACCGCGACGCGGTCGGAGAAGTAGCGCACCACGGCCAGGTCGTGCGCCACCACGAGGTAGGCCAGGCCCAGTTCGCGCTTCAGCCGGGCGAGCAGGTTGATGATCTCGGCCTGCACGGAGACGTCCAGGGCGGACAGCGGCTCGTCCAGGACCAGCAGCCTCGGCTCGCGGGCCAGGGCGCGGGCGATGCCGACGCGCTGGCGCTGGCCGCCGGACAGGGCGGCGGGGAAGCGGTCGCCCATGGCGCGGTCCAGGCCCACCAGGTCCAGGAGTTCGGTGACCCGGGAGCGGACGGCCGCCCGGTCGGCGCCGGCGGCCTGGAGAGGTTCGGCCAGCAGGTCGAAGACGGTCAGCCGGGGGTCCAGGGCGTCCGTCGGGTCCTGGAGGACGATCTGGACGTGGCGCCGCAGCTCGCGCACCTCGGCCGCCGAGCGCAGCGTGGCGACGTTGGTGCCGGCCACCTCGACGCGGCCGCCCTCGGGGGCGCGCAGCCGCAGCACCTCGCGCAGCGTGGTGGTCTTGCCGCTGCCGGACTCCCCGACCAGGGCCAGGGTTTCGCCCGCGCGCAGTTCGAAGCCGACACGGCTGACCGCGTGCAGGGTCCCCACCCGGCGCTTGAGCAGGGCGCCCTTGGTGACGGGGAACGTCTTGACCAGGTCCTCGACGCGCAGGACCACCTCGCCGGCGCCCGCCTCGGCGGGGCCGGCCGCCGGCACGGGCGGGGCCGCCCCGACCGGGTCGAGGCTCCCGTCGGCGATCTCCCGGGCGCGGTGGCAGGCAGCCCGGCCGGGCGGCCCGGCCGGTGCGCCCGGATCAGGTGTGCTCGAGTCAGGTGTGCTCAAGTCCGTTGGGGTCAGGTCCGGTTCGGTGGTCCGGCACACGTCCAGGGCCACCGTGCAGCGGGGTGCGAAGGGGCAGCCGCCGGGCAGGGCGACCAGGGACGGCGGCTCCCCGCCGACCGGGACCAGGGGCCGTGGGACGCCGCTGTCCACGGTCGGGACACTGGCCAGCAGGCGGGCGGTGTAGGGCATCGTGGGACGGCGGAAGAGCTCGTCGACGCCCGCGTGCTCGACGATCCGCCCGGCGTACATGACGGCGACGTCGTCGGCGTGGCCGGCCACCACGCCCAGGTCGTGGGTGATCAGGACGAGGCCGGCGCCGGTCTCGCGCTGGGCCAGGCGCAGCACGTCGAGGATCTGCGCCTGGACGGTGACGTCGAGCGCCGTGGTGGGCTCGTCGGCGACGAGCACCGAGGGCCTGTTGGCGATGGCCAGGGCGATGACGACGCGTTGGCGCATGCCGCCGGAGAACTCGTGCGGGAAGGACTTGGCGCGTTCGCGCGGGTCGGGGATGCCGACCAGGTCGAGCAGTTCCACCGCCTGCTCCCAGGCGTCCTTCCGGGACAGCTCCCGGTGCACGCGCAGGGCCTCGGAGAGCAGTCGGCCGACGCTGAAGATGGGCGTGAGCGCGGACATCGGGTCCTGGAAGACCATGCCGATGTCCTTGCCGCGCACCCGGGAGAGCTCCGTGTCGTCCATCCCGGCCAGGTCGCGGCCGCCCAGCAGGATCCGGCCGCCGATCCGCGCGGTGGGCGGCAGCAGGCCCATGACGGCCAGGGCGGTGGCGGACTTGCCGGAGCCGGACTCGCCGACGATGCCCAGGGTGCGCCCGGGCAGCAGGTCGAAGTCGACGCCGCGTACGGCCTCCACCGGCCCGGCCTCGGAGGGGAAGGAGACGCGCAGGCCGCGGACGGACAGGACGGGTGCGGGCCCGGCGGGGCCGGCGGGGTTGGTGGACCCGGTGCGGGGGGCGGGTGCGAGGGTCATCGTCGGCCTCCTGCCGCGCCGGTGGTGGACGTGGGGTCGAGGGCGTCGCGCAGGCCGTCGCCGACGAAGGTCATCGAGACGGTGAGCAGCACGGTCAGCCCGGCGGGGAAGGCGAAGAGCCAGGGGGCGCTGGTGATGGTGCCCGCGCCGTCGGCGAGCATCGTGCCCAGCGACACGTCGGGGGTCTGGACGCCGAAGCCGAGGAAGGACAGGGCGGTCTCGCTGAGCACGGTGGAGACCACGCCCAGGGTGAGGTTGACGATGAGCAGGGAGCCCAGGTTGGGGATGATGTGGCGCAGCACGATGCGCAGGGGGCGCACGCCCATGTACTCCGCGGCGCGCACGTAGTCGCGCTCGCGCAGGGACGTCGACACCGACCAGACCACGCGGGCGGTGGACATCCAGCCGAACACCGTCAGGACGAGGATGAGGACCCGCCAGTCGCCCGCCAGCCGGTGCGAGACCAGGGCGAGGACGAGGAAGGACGGCACGACCAGCAGGAAGTGGATCAGGGCGAGGGTCGCCTTCTCCACCCGGCCCCCGACGTAGGCGGCGCCCGCGCCCACGACCGCGGCGAGGGCGACGGTCAGCAGGGAGACGGTCACCGCGATCACCAGCGAGCGCTGGAGGCCGTGCACGGCGGCGGCGTAGACGTCGTTGCCGCCCTGGTTGGTGCCGAACCAGTGCTCGGCGCTCGGGGCCTGGGTCAGGGCGGAGAAGTCGGTGTCCGCGTAGCCGTACGGGGTGAACAGGCCGCCGAGCGCGCTGAACAGCACGAGCAGCAGGAAGATCACCACGCCGGCGACGGCGGTCCGGTTGCGCAGGAAGCGCCGCAGGTAGAGACGGCGCCGGCCCAGGTAGCGGCCGTCGTGCCCGGCGGCCGGCGGGTCGGTGTGCAGCGGATCGGCGGCCGCGTCGGGACCCACAGGGGTCACAGGGGTCACAGGGGTACTCATCTCAGCTCACCCGCACTCTCGGGTCGAGGAGGACGGTGGCGATGTCCGCGAGGATCGCGCCGACCGCGGTCAGGGCGGCGGCGAACGCGGCGGTCGCCACGGTGCCGTGCACGTCGTTCTTGCTGATGGTCTGGATGAAGTACTGGCCCATGCCGTTCCAGCCGAAGATCGTCTCCGTGAGGACCGCGCCGGTGAACACCGCCGGGATGCCGAAGGCCACGGACTGGGCGGTGGGGATCAGCGCGGTGCGCAGGGCGTGCCGGCGGATCGCCTGGGCGCGGGTGAGCCCGGTGGCCCGGGCGGTGCGCACGAAGTCGGAGCCGATGACGTCCAGCAGCAGCGAGCGCTGGGTGAGGTGGTAGCCCACGTACCCCGTCAGGGTCAGGGTGAGCGTCGGCAGCACCAGGTGCAGCAGCCGGTCGCCGACCGTCGCCCAGAACCCCTCCACGCCGGGCGAGTTCTCGCCCGCGACGTACAGGAAGTGCCAACCCGCCTGCTCGTTCAGCCGGATGGCCAGCAGCACCAGCGCGAGGGCGGCGATGGACACCGGGACGTTGAACAGCGCCATGGACAGGGCCTGGGCGGCCCGGTCCCGCCAGCCGTACTGGCGCGAGGCGGTGTGCACCGCGAGCGCGACACCGACGACGACCGACAGGACCGTCGCACCGGTCACCAGCTCGGCGCTGACCAGGGAGCGGTAGCCGATCTCCCCGTTCACCCGCACCCCGACCGGGGAGCGGCCCCAGTCGAAGCGCAGGACCACCCCGGTCAGCCAGTCCCACCAGCGGTGGAGCAGCGGCTCGTGCGGGTCCAGGTTGTAGGGGGCCAGGGCCCGGGAGATCTGCTCCTCGGTGCGGACCGGGCGCAGCTCCTTGAAGTTCGACCGCGGGTCGAGGAACCAACTGGCCAGGAAATAGGTGGCGTTGGTGGCCACGGCGATCACCAGGAACCAGCCCGCCGCCCTGCGGGTCACGTACCGGAGCACGGACGCCACCTCCCCACCGGATGCGACGGGTACGGCCGGGGAGCGCCGGGTCTGGGGGAGTTGGGCATGCGGGTGGAACTTCCTCGATCCAAGGGGTGGTTGCACGACCGTGCAGAGGCCAGTCTGTGTGCGAGCGACACCCGGCACCAGGGATCAGGGCATGTGGACACGAACACGAAACGCCCCCGCAGCACACGGATGCGTCCACGTCACATTCCGTCGAATCCGCAGGTCGCAGGGGCCGCGGCGGCCGCCGGGCCGCGTCGTCGCCGAGCTTCGGCGGGCGTCGGCGGGCGTCGGCGGGCGTCGGCGGGCGTGCCACCGGCGGCGGACCACCCGGCGCCGGGAAACAATCACGCCATGGACATGGACATCACCCGCACGGTGGACGCCCTGTGCGAGGCCGATGACGCGGACGTCTCCGTACTGCGCGCCGTGGTCGAATCGCGGGTCGCCACCGGCGAGTTCGACTGGGCCGGCGGCCTCGCGGCGGAACTCGCCGCCCGCACCGCCGCCGGCCGGGACCGCACGGGGCACTGCGCCGCGGCCCTGTACTGGACGCTGAACGCCCTGGCCGCCCACCCGGGCCCGCAGAGCCTGCGCGCCCTGGTACGGGTGCTGGACTCGCCGCACCCGGGCGTCTCCCCGCGCTACCTGGCCGCGGTCGTCGCCCACGGGCACCGCATCGAGGACATCGCCGACGAGGTCTTCGACCGGGCACCCGAGGCCGCGAACGCGCACGAGTTCGCGGCGTGCCTGCTCCACGAGACGGTGCTCGTCTCGGACGCGGTCAACGGCTACCCCGCGCTGCGCGCCTTCTCCGACACCCTCCAGGCCGAGGGCCACCCGCTCGCCGTACTGCCGCTGGCCCTGCTGCCCGAGGAGCACGGGCTGCGGCGCCCCGCGGGGGCCGCCGACGACTGGACCTGGACGGTCCCGGCCGTGTGGCCGGAGCCGGGCGACGCGCTGGAGACCACGCCGGCCATGCGGCAGCGGACGGCCGCGGCCGACCCGACCGAGACCGGCGTGCCCGCGACGGCGCGGGCCATGGGCGCGGCCGTCGCCCACTGGCTCGCCCAGTCCAACGGCAAGCTCGCCGCCCAGGAGTTCTGGCTACCCGACCCGGTCGCCCCCGAGGACGTCCCGGCCCTCCTCGCGCTCCTCCCGCTCACCCCCTGGCCGCCCGGCCAAACCCCGGCCCGGCTCCACCCGTCCGACCCCGACCTCGCCCTACGGACCCTGCTCACCGCCGCCCTGCGCGCACCGGCCTACGGCCACGGCACCTACGGCGCCTACGGCCGACTCGCCGCCTGGCGCTCCCTGGCCGCCCTGACCGGCACCCCCGCAGACGCACCGATCACCCGGATCGCCGACCGCGTACGGCAGACGACCTGGTTCCGCCTCGGCACCGCGTCCACCCCCTGGTTCCACAACGTCGCCTGGGACCTCGCCCTCGCCGCCCTGCACCCCGACGGCCAGACCCTCGCGGTCCTGGCCGCCACCGACACCGACTGACCACACGCCACCCCGGCCGACAGCCCCGCAGCCGCAACCTGCCCTCCCCCGGCCGAGTTCGGGGATTCACCGGACGAACGTCGGCGCCGGCAGCGGCGGCACCGCCCTCGACCAGGCCCTGCGACCCGACGTCCACCGGCGTGCCGCCGGCTGACGTTATGCTGTTCGACGCTCTGCGGAGCGTGTCGAACAACATGGGGGGAATATGGGCAGCGACGGCGCGGTGGCCGCCGCGATCACCGTCGACCGGCTCGGCACGCTGCCACGGGCCCTGGCCTTCCTCGGCGAGACCGTCCGCGCCGGTGGCACCCGCTTCGCGGCCGCCCTGCCCGAACCGCTGCCCGGACCGGCCGCCGCCGCGGCCCGCGGCTGGCTGGAAGCAGCCGCCATGGTCGTCCGGGACCCCACAGGGGACCAACTGGTCGCCCGCTGGCTCGATGCCGTCGCCGCCGTCCTGGCGCTGCGCGTCACCCACCGGGAAGCGACCCCGTGAAGCGCAGGTGGCGCCTCGTCCTGCTGCTGGTCGTCGCGGCGCTGGCCGTCCCGGCCACCATGCGCGCGGTGACCGTCCACCGGAAGACCACCGGCAGACTCGACCACGGCACCGTATTCACCCAGACCTCGGGACAGATCACCGTCAAGCCCGGCGAGTTGTTCTCCGTGGAGGTGCCCGCCTACCGGTTGGCAGGCGACGTCTGGAGCATGGCCGCTCCAGCCCCCGACCCGGCCGTCGCGAAGGCCGCCGGTGACGAGTACGTCCACAACTTCGACGTCAGGGACCTGTACGACTTCGGCGAAATCGGAAACACCGGCTCGGGCGGCCGCTACTACTTCACCTTCCGCGCCGAGAACCCCGGCCGCACCACCATCGCCGTGCACATCGCCTACCGCGACGAGCTCGGTGGGGACTGGCCCGGAGGGCCGGACCAGATCAAGCGCCAGTTCACCGTCGACGTCCGCTCCGACGCCCCCCGCTGAACCCCCGTTCTGAGGAGGCCGGTCGGCCCGCCCGAACAGCAGAGGCGGGTGGGCCGACCAGGGTGCTGCCATGCGCAGGTGTCGAGCACCTGGACCGGCGCCGCCCCGAGGTGCTGGCGGTGCACCGCCTGGCTGCCGTGGGCGGGTTGCCCACCGTAGCCACGGCCTGCGGGTCCGTGAAAGGCGTTTTCGGCCTGCCGGCGGGCAGGCCCGCCCTCCCTGGCGGGCATGCCGAGCGCTCGACGAGGGCCCGTACGCGCTTCCGACATCCCACCCCACCGCCGACAGGTCACCGGCGGCCCGGATAGCGCCACCCCCGCCGGGGCATAGCCCGAACCGGACCCACCAGGGAAGGAGACCAGCACGGTGTCGTGGCGGGATGCGGTACAGCCGGCGTTGAGGGTGATGCTGCGGGGGGAGGCCTACCCGGATCCCTACCTGGAGCTGCTGCGCGTCGGGGTGGAGCACCGGGACGTCGCCGAGGCCGTCGTCGTGACGTTGGCGGTGGACGGGGCGCTCGTCACAGGGACCGTGATCCCGGCCGAGGCGTGGGAGAACCTGTACGTCCGTCAGGTGGGGGAGGCCGACCACTACGGGATGCGGAAGGTCGTGCGGGAGGTGCTTGGGCACCTGGACCAGGCCGCCGAGGACGGGCGTCGCCGCCGGTCGTCCGACCCGCGCTTCCTGCACCTGAAGGACGTCACCGTCCGCTCCGGCCGCACCGCCCGGAGGCTACCGGCCTGGCGCGGGCCGCTCGCGGCGGTCAGCGGTTGGAGCCTGGGCGAGCCGGACGAGCTCTGACGGTACGTCGCCCGCACGGCAGGCAGGGGAAGAACACCGTGCCGGGCACTGTAGGGCGCAGGCCGTCGGCCCCGACGCCGACCGCCCGCGCTCCGGCCGACCGTCTTGCTGGCCTTCGGTCACCTGCCGCTCCGGCAGTTTCGCTGCCGTTGTCCCCTGGCGCGCCTGCCCCGACGCGCCCTCATGGGGACTGCCGGGCCCCGCGCCTGAAGCACGAGGGCCTGGCCACATCGGTCTTGAGCAAGTCGGACGAGGCCTAACCGGCCGAACTCCCGTTGTTGTCGTCAGCCCCGTGAGGCGTCGACGGCCTGAGAGTGTCGGCGAAACTCCTGAAGGCGGCCAGCCAAGCCGAGTCATCCTCCACGGGGCCCTCTTCCGGTTCGTCGTCGTGGCGTACGCCGTTCAATTCGCCGGTGACCCAGGTGATGCACTCCGGTCGTTCTCCGAAGGGAGACCTGCAGAACTCGAGGATGGCTTCCCGGATCTGTTCGACCGGGAGTGCGCTGCGCGGCGAGTGGAAGCGCGGAAAGCAGGGGTCGGACACTAGGACCGGATCGAAGCCCGGAGGGTCGGGGTTGTCCGAGATCCACGAGAAGTCGTAGATCCCTCCCCTGCGCGAGCTGTTCCCGTCCACGCCCCAGACGAGCGCGCCGTATCCGTTCTCCGGATTGACCGAGACGGACAAGTTGCTGTCGGCCACCTGCCTGCCTTCTTCCAGTAAGGCGAAACGGGCTATGGCCCAGGGGGCCGAGTTCGGTGAAATGCTTGGTGTGAGCGCCTGGTCGACGGCCTCTTCGACCTCGCGCGGACTTCCGGGGACGGCCTTGCCCCCACGGGCGTAGACGACGAGCTCCATCTTCATGCTCGAATTCTGCAACAGGCGTGCGGCGCTGCCGCGGTTCGGGCTCCGCCCGCCCCGGGTCCTGCCTCCCTCTTCTCCGCCGCCCCCGCCTCATCCGCGGCCTCCGCGTCGGCGATGCGGCCGCGCACCATCGCGTCCATCACCGCCATGTACCGCTGCGTGCGGGGGCCGCCGAGGAGGAAGGGGTTCGCGGCGCCGGGCGGTTGGTGCCGCAGTTGTTCGGCTCGTTCGAGGCCGTGGTCGTTCGGGTGGTTGGAGAGCTCGACCTCCACGTTCGTCCGGCGCATGACGGCTCGGAAGGAGTGGACGGAGGCGAGGAGGGTGCGCAGTTCCGCCACCGTCGAGGGCGGGTTGAGGCCGCCCCACAGCATCGCGCTGTGGTACCGGCCGCCCGCCCGGACCGGGATGACCGGGGACACGGTGCCGGGGGTGTGGCCCGGGGTGTGGTGCAGCTCGATCGTCGTGCCGCCGAGGGTGAGCTGCGCCCCGTCCGCGATGTCGAGGTCGCGGACGGGGGCGTCGGCGGGACGGGTGCGGGCGAGGAGGTCCCAGTCGGCCGGGGACATGTGCACGCGGGCGCCGTAGCGGTCGGCGAGGGTCTGCGCGCCGCCGAAGTGGTCCGCGTGGCCGTGGGTCACGACGACGTGCCGGATCGCCGCCGGGTCGGCGCCGACCGCCCGCAGCCCGGGGACGATGACGCCCTCGGCGTCGGCGGGTGAGGTGAGCGCGTCGATCAGCACGATGCCGTCGTCCGTCAGCACCGCCATCGCCGAGACCCGGCCCGCACTCAGCAGTACGAGGTTGTCGAACAGCTTGACGGGCGCGGGCGCGGGCAGCGGGGGAAGGACGGAGCCGGGGGTCAGAGCCGTCACCAGGGCCCGCAGCACGGGGTCGTCGGCGGCGAGGCGGCGGGCGCGGTCGTAGTGCGCGCGGGCCGCGGACGGCGCCTTCGCCGAGGAGGGAGCCTTCGCCGAGGAGGGAGCCTTCGCCGAAGAGCGGGCCGCGGCCGAGGCCGTGCCCGGAACGGCGGCCGGCGCGGCCCCGGCCCCGGTGCCGAGGCCGAGGACGGCGAGCTGGGCGAGACGGCGCCGGGTGAAGTCGGCGTCCGTGGCGGTCCGGCGGGTGGGTCGGATCATCGCGGTCGGGGCTCCTGGTCGGTCGGGAAGGGACGCCCCTTCGGAAAGGGGCGCCCCTTGGAGGGCACGCTCCTGCGGACGTCAGCCGAGGGTGCTGACGACGGTCTTCGTCGCCTGGGCGATCAGGGCGTCGTCGGAGGTGGCGCCCGCCTTGCCGCGGTCGGACAGGACGACGATCACGATCGGGGCGCGCCCGCCCGGCGGCCACGCCACGGCGACGTCGTTGCGGGTGCCGTAGCCCGCGTTGCCGGTCTTGTCGCCGATCCGCCAGTCGGCGGGCACCCCCGCGCGGATGTACGGGCCGCCGGTCGTGTTGCCGACCAGCCAGTCCGTCAGCAGCCCGCGCCGGCCCTCCGCGAGGACGTCGCCGAGCACGTAGCGGCGCAGGTCGGCGGCGAGGACGCGCGGCGTGCTGGTGTCGCGGGTGTCGCCCGGGGTCGCCTCGTTGAGGGTGGGTTCGGTGCGGTCGACGCTGGTGGTCGAGTCGCCCAGGTCGCGCAGGGACTGCTGGACGGCCGCCGGGCCCCCGAGTTCGGCGAAGACGAGGTTGGCCGCGGTGTTGTCGCTGTACTGGATGGCGGCGGCGGCCAGGTCGCGCAGCTTCATGCCGGTCGCCACGTGCTGCGAGGTGATCGGCGCCCACTCCAGCACGTCCTCCTGGCGGTAGGGGACGACCTTGTCCAGGTCCGCGTCGGACGCCTTGCGCAGCAGGGCCCCGGCGGCGAGCGACTTGATCGTGGACGCGAACGCGAACCGCTCGTCGGCCCGGTGGATGACCTCCCGGCCGCTGCCGGTGTCCACCGCGTACACGCCGAGCCGGGCGCCGAACCGCTGCTCGAGTTCCGCGAAGGCCGCGTCCACCGCATCGGCCGAGGCCGCCCCCGCGCCCGCGCCCGCCGTCGTCGCGGTCACAGTCGCGCCGGAGGCTCCCGCGCCGGAGGCCGCCGCCGTCGAGGCGCTACCCGACGGGCCGCACCCGCCGACCAGCGCGGCCACGAGCAGGGCCAGCGCGGGCAGCGCGGTACGGGTGCGGGTACGGCGGAGGTCGAGCGTCATCAGTGGTCTCCCCAGGTGGTTCGTGTCATCACGGTCGCGCCCTCGCGGTGGTGGTCCACACCGCCGCGATCCGCGCGATCACGCTCAGCTAAACAGGCCGCGGACCTCCCAGTCCAAGACCGCAATCGTGAAGTGAGCGATAAGAAAACACCTATGATTGCTGCCCATGGACCTGCTGGGGCACCTCCGCCACTTCCGCGCCGTCGCCGAGGAACGGCACTTCGGCCGCGCCGCCGAGCGCCTGCGGATCGCCCAGCCCTCGCTCTCCCAGCGGATCCAGCGCCTCGAACGCGAACTCGGCGTGACCCTGTTCGACCGCGGCCCGCGCGGTGTCGACCTCACCCCGGCGGGCCGGCTGCTGCTCGCCGAGGCCGAGGAGACGCTGGACAGCGCCGCCCGCCTCCTCGCCACCGCCGCCGACCTGCGCAGCGGACGGGCCGGCACCCTGCGCGCGGCCGTCCCGCCCGAACTCGGGCCGGCCGCCCTCGCCGCGCTGCTCACCGGCTTCGAGAGCGCCTCCCCGGGCACCCGGCTCGAACTGCGGGAACTGCCGGTCGCGGCCGTGGTGCGCGAACTCGCCCAGCACACCGTCGACGTCGCCGTCGTCCGCCACCCATGCCCGGCCGACGGACTGGCCTTCGGCCCCGTCCTGCACCAGCCGCTCGGCGCCCTGCTCGCCGCCGGCGGCCCGCACGCCGACCGCCCGGAACTCGCGGTGGCCGACCTGACCGGCCTGCGCCTGGTCCTCTTCCCACGCGCCACCGCCCCGGCCCTGTACGACGAGATCCTCACCACCCTGACCAGGCACGGCTGCACCCCCGAGGCCGTCCTCGACCCACCGGGACCGGACGTCGCCGGCGCGCTCGTGCTCACCGGCAGCGCCATCGCCCTGGTGCCGCGCACCACACCCCCACCGGGTACAGTCTGGCGTCCGCTCACCGGCACCCCGCTGGCCTGGCGGACCTCCACGGCCTGGCCGACCGGGCGGGGCGGGCCCGCCGTCCGGCTGTTCGCCCAGGCCGCCCACGAGGCGCTGACCGGACCCGGCGGCCTGCTGCCCCAGCCGCCCCACCGCCCCCCGCTCTACCCCCGGCCCGCAATGGAGTTCCCGCTGTGACCAGCGACCGCACCACAGCCGACCGCACCACAGCCGACCACCCTGCCGCCGACCGGACCAAGGCCGAGCACCCGGCCGCCGACCGGACCCCGCACGGCCGCGCCGCGCGCACCCGCATCGCCGCGGCCTTCGCCGACGCCAGCGTCACCGGCCGGCTCCACGCACGCGACCTCGACACCGGCGCCGAGATCGGCCTCGGCGCCGACACCGCCGTCTCCACCGCCAGCGTCCACAAGCTCTGCCTGCTCGTGACGCTGTACCGCGAGGCCGCCGCCGGACGCATCGACCTCACCCGGCAGGTCGACGTCCCCGCCACCGGCCGCACCCCCGGGTCCACCGGCCTCGGCGCCATGCTCGACGACGCCCGCCTGTCCCTGCGCGACCTCGCCTACCTCACCGCCGCCGTCAGCGACAACACCGCCGCCGACACCCTCTGGGACCAGATCGGCCTCGACACCGTCAACCGCACCATGACCGACCTCGGCCTCACCCGCACCGTCGCCGTCCACAAACTCCGCGACCTCATCGCCGCCCTCGCCGAGGACACCGGCCCCGACTCCCCGGTCGACCCCGCCGTCGTCGCCCGCCTCAGAGTCCTCGACCCCGCCTTCACCAACCACAGCACCCCCCGCGACATGACCACCCTGCTCGCCGCTCTCTGGCACGGCGACGCCTGCCCCGGCGACCACGGCGCCGCCCTGCGACGCCTCCTCGGCCTCCAGGTCTGGCCCCACCGCCTGGCCTCCGGCTTCCCCTACGACGACGTCCGCGTCCACGGCAAGACCGGCACCCTCCCCACGCTGCGCCACGAGGTCGGCGTCGTCGAATACCCCGACGGCGGCCGCTACGCCCTCGCCGTCTTCACCCGCGCCGCCGCCACCACCATCACCCTGCCCGCCGCCGACGCCGCCATCGGCACCACCGCCCGCCTCGCCGTCGACGCCCTCCGGGCCCAGGCGGCAGCCGGCCGGGCGCGCTGACCGGGGCCCCACGACGGCAGCGCCGGGAGGAAGGCGCGGCGCCCGGCCCGCGCAGCCACCAGCGTCCGCCGCGCCTCCTTCGCCGACGGGGCCACGCCGGGCCCCACGGGGGCACCGGTCGCGCTCCCGAACCCGGTCCAGGGCCAGGCGCGTCCGCGCGACGGCCCGCCCCCCTTGCCCCCGGGGTGGTCGCGTCAGGGGAGCGGCTTCGCCGCAGGCCGTCAAGCCGGTCGACCCGCTACCACGCGTACCGGGGAAAATCCGCCCCTTCACCAGCCACGCACCGCGCCGGAGCGCTACGTTGACGGCCGCCGACCATGGGGAGAACCGCTGACATGACCATCGACAAGGCCGCCCTCGACAGCGCGATGAAGGCGGTCGTCGCCGCCGCGCACGCCGACGACCAGGCCGGGCTGTACCAGGCCGTGATGCCGCCGGCGGGCACGGACACGCCCCCGGCCGAGGTCACCGCCTGGTTCGGGACGCTCCTCATCCACCTGGCGCTCTCCGCCGCGCTCACCTCGGAGCTGGAGCGCGGCTGTCCCCGGGAGGCCGTCTCGGGGTGGATCGGGGAGGTGCTGGGCCCGCCGCCCACCCCGGCGCTGCTGCGCGCCGCGGATCCCGGCCGCATCGACCATGCCGCAGCGGTGAGCGCCGCGGCGGACTACTCCCGGTGCCACGAGTACGCCGTCGACCTGGTCCGGCTGGGCCTGGCCGAGCCGAACGAGGCACCGGACGAGCGGGGCGTCGACGCCCACTGCGCGGCGACGAACGACAGCAGGACGCGGATCACCGTGATCGCGATGCTCGGCCGCCTCGCCCCCGTCCCCGACGGGCGGGCCTGACGCTGCCGGCCGGCGTCCCCCACGGGGTTTCGCGGGCCCCAAAAAAAAATCCAGGCCCACCTGCAACCTCCGCGCCCCCCGCACGTCTGATGAGTGAGCGCCCGGAAACCGGAACCGGCCGCCGACGCATCACTCAGTCACCAGGTGTACTTCGTGCTGCCCGGACGCGGCCTCGCCCGCGTGCCGGAGCGGAAATCCAGGGGGAATTCGCATGCGCAAGAACAACCGTGTCCTGAACCAGGCCCGTCGCCTCGCCCCGGCGGTCGCGCTCACCGCGGCACTGGTCGCGGGCGGCGCCGCGACGGCCGCCCCGGCCTTCGCCGCCACCGGCTCCCACCCCGTCTCCGGCATCGGCGTCTTCGGCAACGTCGCGCCGAGCGAGGGGTCACCGACCGCGAGCGGGGCTGCCGGCGGCGTCTCCGGTGTCGGCATCTTCGGCAACGTCGCGCCGGGCAAGGAGCCGCCCACCGCGAACGGGGCTGCCGGCGGCGTCTCCGGTGTCGGCATCTTCGGCAACGACATCGAGCCGAGCGAGGGGTCACACACCGCGAACCGGTGAGCAACCCGGACGGACGGCCGGTCGGCGCCGTTCCAGCGGCCTTCGCCCCGGCCCGGCGCCGTCGCCTGGTCGACCGTCCTTCCGTTCACGGCCCGTC
>NZ_JBHVET010000041.1:0-23972 GCF_042802135.1 Kitasatospora sp. NPDC057512 | reverse complement strand
GTCTACGACGACACCGCGTCGGTCGGAGGCCTCAGCGGCCCCAACGGTCGCTGAGGTCTCTGGGGTCTCAGAGGTCGAGACCGGTCAGGACCATGACCTTCTCGACGGTGTAGTCGTCCATCGCGTACTTGACGCCCTCACGGCCGACACCGGAGTCCTTGACGCCGCCGTACGGCATCTGGTCGGCGCGGTAGGACGGCGCGTCGCCGATGATCACACCGCCGACCTCCAGCTCCCGGTGGGCGCGGAAGGCGGTCTGCAGGTCGTGGGTGAACACGCCCGCCTGGAGACCGAACGCCGAGTCGTTGACGGCCGCGAAGGCCTCGTCCACGCCGTCCACCCTGTGCAGCGACAGCACCGGGCCGAACACCTCGGCCTTGGCCAGGATCGCGTCGGCGGGCAGGTCGGCCAGCACGGTCGGGGCGTAGGTCGCGCCCTCACGGGTGCCGCCGGTGAGGACCTTGGCGCCCTTGGCGACCGCGTCCTCGACCCAGGACTCGACGCGCTTCGCGGCGTTCTCGTCGATCAGCGGGCCGACGTCGGTCGCGTCGTCGGCCGGGTCACCGGTGACCTGCGCCTTGACCTTGGCGACGACCTTCTCCGCCAGCGCGTCGTACACCGAGGCGTCGGCGATCACCCGCTGCACCGAGATGCAGGACTGGCCGCCCTGGTAGTTGGCGAACATCGCGATCCGGGTGGCCGCCCAGTCCAGGTCGGCCTCCGAGGACCAGTCGGCGAGCACCACGGCCGCGGCGTTGCCGCCGAGCTCCAGGGTGCAGTGCTTGCGCGGCACCGAGTCCATGATCTGGTAGCCGACCTTGTCCGAACCGGTGAACGAGATCACCGGCAGGCGCTCGTCCTGCACCAGGGCCGGCATCCGGTCGTTCGGCACGGTCAGGATCGACCAGGAGCCGACCGGCAGGTCGGTCTCGGCCAGGATCTCGCCCAGCACCATCGCCGACAGCGGGGTCGACGGAGCCGGCTTCAGGATGATCGGGGCGCCGACCGCGATCGCCGGGGCGACCTTGTGGGCGACCAGGTTCAGCGGGAAGTTGAACGGGGCGATCCCCAGCACCACACCGCGCGGGAAGCGGCGCACCACCGCGAAGCGGCCCACGCCGCCCGGGTCGGTGTCCAGCCGCATGGTCTCGCCGTTGGTGCGGCGCGCCTCCTCGGCGGCCCAGCGGAAGACCGACACCGCGCGGCCGATCTCACCGCGGGCCCACTTGATCGGCTTGCCGTTCTCGGCGCTGACCAGCTGGGCGAGCTCCTCGGTGCGCTCGGTCAGCCGCTTGGCCACGTGGTCCAGGGCGGCGGCACGCTGGTGCGCCGGGGTGGCGGCGAACACCGGCAGCGCGGCGACGGCGGCGTCCAGCGCCTCCTCGACCTGCGCCTCGGTCGGGATGCTCACCTTGCCGACCAGACGGCCGTCCCAGCTGTTGTGCACCTCGAAGTCGGCGTCACCGCTCGCCCGGCGGCCGGCGAGCCAGAAATCGTACGTGGTGGTCACCGTGGTACCGGCCCTCTCCTCGTCTGTCCTACGGCCCACGGACGTGGGACCCGGTTTTGAGGGTAGGCGCGGCGGCACGCCGACCGGATTGGCCGACTAGGAGCGTTCGCCCCCGGGGCCACTCCACCGCGTCCTACCGGGGCGTCGTGGGCCGACGGAGCCCCCACCCCGCCGGCGCCTCACTCCTCGCCGGAGCGCAGCGCCAGCCACAGCTCCATCCGCACGTCCGTGTCGTCCAGCGACCGGCCCAGCAGCTCCTCGACCCGGCGCATCCGGTAGCGCAGCGTGTGCCGGTGCACACCCAGGTCGGCCGCCGCCGCGTCCCACTGGCCGTGCCGGGACAGCCACGCCCGCAGCGAGGCCACCAGGTCCCCGCGGGCCGTCCGGTCGTGCTCCCGCAACGGCCGCAGCAGCCCCTCCGCGAAGGCCGTCACCGCGTCCTCGCCGAGCAGCGGCAGCAGCGACCCCGCGCCGACCTCCTCGTGGTCCACCGACCGGCGGCCACCGCGCAGCGCCACCGCCAGCGCCCGCTCGGCCTGCGCGTTCGCCGTCCCGGCCTCCTCCAGCGCGGCCGGCGCCGAGACGCCCAGCGACAGGCCCTCGTGCTCCTCCACCGCGCCCAGACAGGCCCGGTGCACCGCGCCGTTGTCCAGCGCCAGCACCATCAGCCGCGGCCCGTGCGCACCGTCCTCCCGCGCCACCAGCAGCTTCTCGCCCACCCGGGCGCCCGCCTGCTCGGCCCGGTCGCCCAGCTCCCCGAGCGCCTCCGCGGCATCCGCGTTGGCCGGCCCGGCGCCGGCCACCAGCACCCGTATCGTTCCCTCCGGCAGCCCCCCGAACAGCCCCACCGCCACCTGGCGGGCCGTCGCCACCTCACCGGCCAGCACCATCCGCAGCAGCGCCGCGCCCATCCGCTCCTCGGCCTGCCGCAGCTCCCGCGAGCGCTCCAGGGTGAGGGTCAGCAGCGCCACCGCCGCGTTCAGCACGTACCGCTCGGTCGGCGTGATCCGGTCCTCGGTCCCGACCGCCAGGAAACCCCGGGCCCGCCGGTCCGCCCCCAGCGACTGGACCACCACGTAGTCCTCGTCCGCCGTGTCTATCCCCGGCGCGCGCCCCTGCAACGCCGCACTCGACGGCGCCGGACGCCGACGCAGCCGGTCCACCTCCGCCGCCAGCCGCCCCGCCCGGCGCGCCGCCCAGTCCGGCGCCACCACCGACAGCGCGCCCGACCCGTCGTACAGCGCCGCCCAGCCACCCAGCCGGGCCGCCAGCCGACGCACCACCGCCGTCGTACCGTCCTTGCCCAGCGCCGCCCGGGTCAGCTCCTCCTGCGCCTCGAAGCTGGTCGTCACCGCCTCGTACTGCTCCGCGGCCAGCGCCGCCGACACCACCTTGCTGATCGCGATGAACGGCGTCGGCTCCGGCACCCGCAGCAGCGGCAGCCCGCGCTGCGCCGCCGCGTCCACCAGCGGCTGCGGCACCTCCGTGTGCGACAACCCCACCCCGAGCCCCAGCCCGACCACCCCCGCGTCGGCCAGCCGGTGCACGTACGCCTGCAACTGCGCCGCCGTACGGCCCAGCTTGATACCGGTGGTGAGCAGCAGCTCGCCACCCTCCAGGAACGGCGTCGGGTCGTCCAGCTCACTGGTGTGCACCCAGCGGACCGGCCGCTCCAGGTGATCCGCACCGGCGAGGACCGTCAGATGGAGCGACGTGTTGCGGACGACGGAGGCGAGTGTGGGGGGCATGGCACCTTCGAGGGATCGACCTGACCGCGCCGTTGCGGCCGGGCGAGGAGAGGGACGTGGGACTGGTGAGGGTCTCTCCCCTTCATTATGGACGCCCCGGACAACCCGCACTGCCGAATCCACCTCGAAGGCGACTTCCCCCGCCGCCCGCCCTCAGCCCCTGAGGTCCACCAGCAGCGGCGGAACCTGCTCCCCCGACACCGCCGTCAACGACACCACCGCATGCCCCGCCGGCAACGCGTGCGCCAGATCCGACGGCGACCACCGCAGCCGCTCCACGTCCCGCGTCGTCACCGACTCCGTCTGCGCCGTCGTCCCCGACAACGCCTTCCGCCCGACCCGCCCCGCCCGCCGTATCACCCCACCGGAGGTGTCGGGGGTGTGGGTGACCGCGGTCTCCTGCACCAGGTGCGTCCCCCAGGCCTCCGAGAACAGCTTCCCGTCCCACGGCGCGATCCCCGGGAACGCCATCCGGCAGCCGACCGCGCCGAACAGCGGCGCCCGCAGCGCCTCGGGCAGGTCCACCAGCGTCCGCAACAACAGCACCGCGCCCGCGTTCGCCCCGCGCATCCGCTGCAGCCCGCGCACGGCGACGGCGTCCAACGCCGCCGAGGCGTCGTCCACCACGAGCCCTGCGAACAGCGAGCGGTCCTCGCGGGCCCCCGCCGCCTGCACGAACTGCCCCACCACCAACCGGGACAGCATCCGCGCCGCCTCCGGGTGGCTCCGCTCCGGCAGCTTCACCCGCACCCGCAGCGGGTGGTCCAGCACCCGCATCGCGAACGGCGGCCGACCGGTGCCGTCGGTCGCGAAGGCGCCCTCGAAGGCGGGCCGCTCCAGCAGCGCCAACCGGTCCGCCAGCAGCGCCCCAGGGTCGTCCGCCCGGTCACGCTGCCGCTCCCGGTACTCCAGGTCCCGCTCGTGGACGGCCAGCCGGCCCGCCACGCCGAGCGCCTTCACCAGGGCCGCCAGCACGTCCGGCTCACCCGCCAACAGCGCCCGCAGCTCCCGCACCCCCGGATAGCGGCCGTACGCCGCGTGGAACGGGCCCACCACCTGCTGCAGTGCGGTACGGGCGTGCTCCGCGCGGGCCGTCAGCTCGTCCGGCAGCAGCGCCTCGGCCAGCCGGGCGGCCGCCTCGTCGGGGTCCCGCGCGCCGCCGTAGAGGTCCAGCCCGTACAGCGAGGACGGGTCGCCGGGCGCGATCACCACGTCGTACCAGGAGTCCGGGCCGAGATCGGCGTCCGCCGCCCCGACCACCACCGCACAGGCCGTACCGGACAGCGCCTGTAGGCACAGCGCCTCGGCCACCGGCCGGGCCAGCCGCGCCGTCTTCCCCGTCCCCGCCGGCCCCACCGCCAGCAGCGAGGTGCCCAGCACCTCCGGGTCCAGCGCGAAACCGGCCGCCCGGTGGCCCAGCGGGTTCTTCGGGACGTCCTGCGCCGTACCGAGCCGGACCTGACCGATCAGCAGATCGTGCCGCTCGGCGCGGCCGGGCAGCTCGCGCGCCTCGGAGGGGTGGGCGAAGGCCGCCGCGCCACGGGTGGCCACCTGCTCGGTGAAGGCGGGCACGAACACCGGGTCCGCCTGCGCGGACTCCCAGGCGCGCCGGATCCGCACGTAGTCGACGTCCCCCACGGCCTCGCCGTCCAGCCGAACAGCCGCCTCGGCCGCGCCGCCCCGGCGCAGCCCGTCCCACGGGTCCTGCCCGCGCACGGCCTCGACCGCCCCCGGGGCATCCTCCTCGACGGGCTGCTCCTCCGTCACCGTGCGCGACAGCAGCGGCGCGGCGTAACGGCGCCACACCTCGGGCCAGCGGCCCATCCGGCCGAAGATCTTGATGACGGCTGCGGCCACCAGCACATTCACCGACAACCCGACGACGGTCACAAGGGTCTCGCTGGGGTGTTCGACCCAAACGGTGATCACGATCAGGTGGAGCACCAGCTGAGTGCCGTAAACGAAGGCGAACCACGCCACCACCGCATTCAGCCCCGCCCGCAGCAGCAGCGGCCAGGTCGCGACCTTGGCCGCCTCCGCCCGTTCCGGGTCGACGCGGCGGTAACCGAGCCGGTAGATGCCCGGGTCGGCGTCGGGGCGCGGGGCGGAGGCCCAGGCCGCGAGGTCGAAGGAGGAGGTGCCCGCGGCGGGCCGTTGGTGGGGCAGGGGGGTCGGGGGTCTGGTGGTGGTGCGCTCGCCGTGGTGGTGTGCCCCGTCCTGTGCCATGTACGGCCCCGCTCCCTCGCCCGCCCGCCCGGCCCGACCGCCGTCGGTGCCGCCATACCCATGCCGCCGTACCGGCGACACGCCCGCGCTCAGGGTAGTGGAGCGCGGCCTGCGGGTAGTCGCGCCACCCGCGCTGGCCGTGCCGGACAAGTCGGACGGCGCACTGCTACCGAGTGGCGCGTGCCGGGGTGGGGAGGGCGGCCGTAGCCTGCGAAGCACCGAGCCGAGAAGTCTGGAGATACCCCATGAGCGCCGCAACGCCGCTCCCGCAGGAGCGCCGCCTGGTCACCGCGATCCCCGGTCCGAAGTCGCAGGAGCTGCACGCCCGCAAGCTGGGTGCGGTGGCGGCCGGTGTCGGCACCACCCTGCCGGTGTACGTGTCCCGTGCCAACGGCGGCGTGCTGGAGGACGTGGACGGCAACTCGCTGATCGACTTCGGCTCCGGCATCGCCGTGACCAATGTCGGCAACAGCGCCGAGGCCGTGGTGGCCCGGACGACCGAGCAGCTGGCCAGCTTCACGCACACCTGTTTCATGGTGACCCCGTACGAGGGTTACGTGGCCGTCGCCGAGCAGCTGAACGAGCTGACCCCGGGTGACCACGAGAAGCGCACCGCGCTGTTCAACTCGGGCTCCGAGGCCGTCGAGAACGCGGTGAAGATCGCCCGCGCCTACACCAAGCGCCAGGCCATCGTGGTGTTCGACCACGGCTACCACGGCCGCACCAACCTGACCCTGGCGCTGACGGCGAAGAACATGCCGTACAAGCAGGGCTTCGGTCCGTTCGCCCCCGAGGTCTACCGGGTGCCGGTCGCCTACCCGTACCGCTGGCTGACCGGTGCGGAGAACGCCGCCACCGAGGCCGCCGCCCAGGCGATCGACACCATCAACAAGCAGATCGGCGCCGAGAACGTCGCCGCGATCATCATCGAGCCGATCCAGGGTGAGGGCGGCTTCATCGAGCCGGCCAAGGGCTTCCTGCCGGCGATCGTGGAGTTCGCGAAGGCGAACGGCATCGTGTTCGTCGCGGACGAGATCCAGACCGGTTTCTGCCGCACCGGCCAGTGGTTCGCGTGCGAGGACGAGGGCATCGTCCCGGACCTGATCACCACCGCCAAGGGCATCGCCGGCGGTCTGCCGCTCTCCGCGCTGACCGGCCGCGCCGAGATCATGGACGCCGCGCAGACCGGCGGTCTGGGCGGCACCTACGGCGGCAACCCGGTGGCCTGTGCCGCCGCGCTGGGCGCCATCGAGACCATGAAGGAGCAGGACCTCAACGGCAAGGCGCAGCGGATCGGCGAGATCATGCTGGGCCGCCTGCGGGCCATGCAGGAGAAGTACGAGATCATCGGTGAGGTCCGCGGCCGCGGCGCGATGATCGCCGTCGAGCTGGTGAAGCCGGGCGGCAAGGAGCCGAACGCGGAGGTCACCGCGGCCATCGCCAAGGCCTGCCACGCGGAGGGCCTGGTCGTGCTGACCGCCGGCACCTACGGCAACGTGCTGCGCTTCCTGCCGCCGCTGGTCATGCCGGAGCACCTGCTGAACGAGGGCCTGGACATCCTGGAGGGTGCGTTCGCCGCCCTCTGAGCGGTGCCGCCCGTCAGGTCGTGAACCCCCTCCGGAGGGTTGTCCGGACAGCGCTGAACGGCCCGTGGGGACCTCTGGTCCGCACGGGCCGTTCGGTTTTCCGGGCGCGTCGCACGAGCGGCCGGGGCATGATCGACGGGGCGCCCCGAGGGTGCCCCGCGCAGGGTGAAGATGGTGTGCGGAATCGCTGAAGGCGCTCGGCGCGGAAGGGCTGTTGACGTAGTGTCATCGCAGATGGACAGCGAGCCTCAGCCATGGGCGCGGCCGTCCGCGGGGCCCCCTCCGGGGCCGGTTCCGCGGGTGCCGCACGAGGACGACCAGGCCGGCCCGGGAGGGTCGGCGCACACCGAAGGCCGATCGACCGACCGTCCGACCCACACCCCCCGGGGCGCACGGAACGGCGATCATCAGAGCCGCCCCGGAGCTCTCCCCCCTGCTCCGGGGCGGCTGTCCGTCGTCCTGGGCCGGGCGGCCCGGTCGGTGGCCGTTCCGGTGACGGCGGCGGTTCTGCTGGTGGTGGTGTCCTGGCAGGTCGCGGCGGAGGGGCCGCTGCTCGGCGTGGACCGTTCGGTCCGCCGGGCCGTCCGTACGGCCCACCGGGACGTCCCGGACGCGCTGCTCGACCGGCTCGGCCACCTCCTGTCGGACCTGGGCGGCGGCGTCCCGGCGGTCCCGGTGCTGCTGCTGGCCGGCGCGCTGGCGGCCTGGCGGGGCCGCCGGGCCGGGGCCGGGCGCTGGTGGCTGCCGCTGCCGGTGGCGGCGCTGACCTCGGTGCTGATCCCGCTGCTGGTGGTCCCGGCGAAGTCGGCCTTCGCCCGGCCCGGTCCGCTCGGGGAGCCGCTGACGGCGGGCCAGTGGGGCTGGTACCCCTCCGGGCACACCGCGACCGCGGCGATCTCGTACGGGGTGGCGGCGCTGCTGCTGGCCCGGGTGGCGGGGCCGCGCGCCGCCCGGGGGCTGGCGGCGGGTGCGGTGCTGCTGTCGCTCGGGGTGGGTGCGGGGCTGGTGTGGAGCGACTTCCACTGGCTGCTGGACGTGGTGGCGAGTTGGTGCCTGGCCGTCCTGGTGCTGTGGCCGCTCGACCGGTGGCTGCCCCGGCCGGGCACCGGGGGGCGTCAGGCCTCGGGGTCCTCGTTGCGGTGAACCAGGCCGGGCTCGCCGTTGTCCCGGTGCCACTCGATGACGAGTTCGTCGCGGGCGCCGAAGCGGACCAGGTGGCGGCCGACGACGTCCTCCAGGCCGGGCAGCTTGTCGCGCTCGCCCTCGACGGTGAGCAGCAGTGCGTCCGGCTGGGCCTCCAGGGTGGCGGTGCCGGCGCCGAAGACCATCGTGCCGCGGCCGGTCTCCTCGGAGTAGACGGCCTCGATCTTGCGCCCCATGTGGGCGGTGAGCTGCTTGGCGTAACGGCCCGGGCGGTCGGTGGCGACGCGGGCTTCGGAGCGGGGCATGGGCTCTCCAACGGTCGGGGAGGGGAACTTAGGGTTCCCTCACTTGGGAGCAACGCTAACCCAGATATTGAGCTAGGCTCAACATATTTCCGCGATCGTCTTCCGCCGCCGGCCACGGGCCCCGGACCGACGGCTACCCTTGGGCGGACGCCAGCCGAGGAGACCGCCGATGACCACCACGCCGACCGACGAACCGGCGGACCCCTCCCCCGGCCCCCGGCCCGGCACCCCGGGCACCGCCGCCGAACTGGCCGACGCGATGACCAGGGCGATCAAGCGGATCCGCCGTCAGACCGGCTGGCGGCTGGAGCCGTACGGCATCACCCCCGGCCAGGCCCGGGCCCTGCGCATGCTCGCCCACGTGCCCGGCTGCGAGACGCCGGACCACGCGATGCGGCTGAGCGACCTCGCCGACAAGCTGCACATCGCCCCGCGCTCGGCGACCACCGTGGTCGACGCGCTGGAGGAGGCCGGCCTGGTCGAGCGCAGCCCCGACCCGGCCGACCGGCGGGCGGTGCGGATCCTGCTGACCGAGGCCGGACGGGCGGCGGTGGAACGGATCGGGCAGGTCCGGGACGAGGTGGCCCAGGAGTACTTCGGCGAGGTCAGCCCCGCCGACGAGGAGGTGCTGCTGCGGGTGCTGCGCTCCGCCGAGGCCCGCTTCCTCGCAGCCGGGCCGCCACGGCGGTAGCGGTACCGGCACGCAGCGCGGTGATCCCGATCCCGGTGATCACCAGCAGCGCGGCCACGGCGGCCGTCGGGCTGATCCGCTCGCCGAGCAGCAGCCAGGCCGAGGACATCCCGAACACCGGCACCAGCAGCGAGTAGGGCGCGACGGCGGTCGCGTCGTAGCTGCGCAGCAGGAAGCTCCATGCGACGAAGCCGAGCAGGGTGGAGACCAGCCCGACGTAGCCGATCGCCCCCAGTCCGGCCGGGGTGATGTCGCGCAGGGCGCGCAGGTCCGCCTCGGGGCCCTCGACCAGCAGGGACAGGCCCAGCAGCGGCAGCGGCGGGACGGCGCTGACCCAGACCATCCAGCGCAGCGCGTCCGGCGGCGCGGCCCGGCGGGTCAGCACGTTGGCCAGGCCCCAGGCGACGGCGGCCAGGACGACCAGGGCGAAGGCCCCGAGCGGACCGCCGGCGCCCTGGTCCCAGGCGCTCAGCGCGATGCCGGCGAAGGCGACCCCCAGGCCTGCCAGCCGCTGCCCGCCGGGGCGTTCGCGCAGCAGCACGGCGGCGAACAGCGCGGTGAAGCCAGCCTGCCCCTGGAGCACCAGGGAGGAGAGCCCGGCCGTCATCCCGGCGTGCATGCCGAGGAAGAGCAGTCCGAACTTGACCACCCCGAGGACCACGCCGACCGCCAGCACCCAGCGCCAGGCCACCTTGGGCGGGCCGACGAAGAAGACCGCCGGCACCGCGACGACGGCGAACCGCAGGGCGCAGAAGAGCAGCGGCGGGAAGTTGTCCAGGCCGACGTGGATCAGGACGAAGTTGAGGCCCCAGACGGCGGCCACCAGGACGGCCAGGGCGATGTGGCGGGGGCTCATGCCGCCCCGGCTGCCGTTGCCGCCCGCGCTGCCCGTACTGCTCGTACTGCTCGTGCTGTGTCGGCCGCTCGGAGCGGCGGCGGTTGTCGCGGTCATGGGTCGAGCATGGTGGTGCCGGACTGTTCAGCACCAGCGATGAATTCTGAAGCGGACACTTTAGGATCACTGCATGATGGACCTGGGGCGCCTGCGGGCGCTGCACGCGGTGGCGGTGCACGGCTCGGTCGGCGGGGCGGCCGCGGCACTCGGCTTCACGCCCTCGGCGGTCTCGCAGCAGATCGCCAAGCTGGAGCGGGAGACCCGGACGGTGCTGCTGGAGCGGCAGGGCCGCGGCGTGGTGCTGACCGACGCGGCGCGCGAGCTGGCCGTCACCGCGCAGACCGTGCTGGGGCTGGTGGAGCAGGCCGAGGTGCGGCTGGAGGAGCAGCGCGGCCAGGCCGTCGGGCGGCTGCTGGTGGCCGCGTTCCCGTCCGGTGCCCGCGGACTGATGCCCGGGGCGCTGGCCGACCTGCGGCGGCGCTGCCCGGAACTGGACGTCCGGCTGCTGGAGCGCGACCCGTACCCGGCGGCCGAGCTGGTGGCCCGGGGCGAGGTGGACCTGGCGCTGGTGCAGGACTGGCCGACCGTGCCGCTGCCGGTGCAGGAGGGGGTCTCCCGGATGGACCTCGGTACGGACCCGGTGGACCTGCTGCTGCCCGCCGACGACGACCTGGCCGCGCTCGACCCGGTGCCGGTGGAGCGGCTGTGCGGGCAGCGCTGGATCAGCGTGCCACCGGGCAACATCTGCCACGACTGGCTGGTCCGCACCCTGCGCGAGGCCGGCGAGGAGCCGGACGTGCGCTACCAGGTCGGGGAGTTCGAGACGCAGATCGCGCTGGTCGCGGCCGGTCTCGGGATGGGCCTGGTGCCGAGGCTCGGGCGGGGCCCGCTGCCGCCCGGGGTGGCGGCCCGCCGGGTGACGCCGGAGCCGGGCCGCCGGGTGTTCGCGCTCTGGCGCTCGCAGGCCTCCCGGCGGCCGGCCATCACCGAGGCGCTGGCCTCGATGCGGGAGTGCTGGGGGCGGCTTCCGGGTTGAGGGCGGCTTCCGGGCTGAGGGCCGTGGCGACCGGTCGCCCGCCGGACGGACCGATCGGCCCCGGGGCGAGGGCCGCCGCGGGCCTCAGCCGGCGAAGCCGATCACCAGCCACATGAAGCCGACCCCGGCCACGGTGCAGAGCAGGGTGCTGCGCGAGGGGTGCGGGCTGTGCGCCTCGGGGAGGATGTCGGAGGTCGCCAGGTAGAGCAGGAAGCCGGAGAAGAAGCCCAGGTAGAGACCGAGCAGGTGCCCCGGGATGGTGAACGCCAGGGTGATCGCCGCGCCGGACACCGGGGCCACCGCGTCCGCGGCGAGCAGGGTCAGCGCCCGCCGCCGGTTGTTCCCGTACAGGCGGGTGATCGTGTACGTGTTGAAGCCGTCGGCGAAGTCGTGCGCGACCACGGCGATGGCCACCACCGTGCCGACCGTGGTGCCCGCCTGGAAGGCGGCGCCGATCGCGAAGCCGTCCATCACGCTGTGCCCGACCAGGGCCAGTGCGGCGGTCAGCCCGACGCCCTGGTGCCCGGCGGAGCGGGTGTCCCCGTGGTGGTGGCCGTGGGAGTGCGCGGCGTACTCGCCCTCGTGGCCGCGGTGGATGGCGACGGCGCGCTCGATCACGTGGATGGTGAGGAAGCCGGCCGCGAACAGCAGCAGCGCCTGCGGCACGCCGTGCACCTCGCCCGGCGCCTGGTGGAGCGCCTCGGGCAGCAGGTCGAAGGCGACCACGCCGAGCATCAGCCCGGCGGCGAAGCCGAGCACCAGGTGGCGGCGGTCGCGGGTGCGCTGGGCGACGAAACCGCCGACCAGGGTCATCAGGAACGCCGCGGCGGCGACCAGTACCGCGGTCATCGGTCCGGCTCCTTCACAGGTCCGGCCGAGTCGCCGGGGCCTTCGCCGGGTGGTGCGCCGAGCGCTCTGCCCATTCCTCTCCCCCTGGGGTCCGCCCGTGGCCGGGCCGACCGCCGACCGTACCGGACGCCCGTTCGACGGTGATCACCCGGGGGTGCCGGGGCCGGGGTGCCGTTCCCCCCAGCCTCGGTCCGGACCTGCCGGGTCGCCCGACGGATGGGCCGTCCGGGTGAGGCTGTCGACGGGCCGGCCCACCGGGACGGGGCGGTGGGCAGGGGCTGGTGAGCGGGCGTCGGTGCGGTGAGCGGGCGGCGGGTCAGCCGCCGGTGGCGAGCGGCAGGCCGAGGTGGGTGTGGGCGAGTTCGCGGACCCCGTCGCCGTCGATCAGGTGGATGTGCCGGTGGCCCTCCTTGGCGGTGAGGTCCAGCACCTCCTCGCTGAACCGGCCGGTGGTCAGCCGCAGGCCGCGCTCGGCGGACTCCTCCCCGACCGCCTCGGCCAGGGTCTCGATCTGCTCGGCGCCGATCGACGCGGTGTCCCGGGAGGCCCACACCACCCAGCGGCCGGGCAGCGAGGTGCCGGGTGCGCCCTCGCCGGTGGCGACCAGCCCGGCCGGTCCGCGCAGCCGGACGCTCCACTGCGCGATCCCGCCGCGGGTCAGCAGGTCCCGCACCAGCTGGGCGAACTCGTTGGCGGACAGGTCGGCGGCGGCCGGCACGGTGGCCCCGGCCTGGGCGGCGGGCCGGACACCGGCCCGGTCGTACGGGTCCGGGGTGACGGCGGCGCCGAGCCGGCGCAGCCGTACCAGGGCCTCGTCCTGCTCGGCGTCGGCGTAGACGCCCTCGTCGTCGCGCTCCTCGTACGGGGTGCCCGGCGGCAGCAGTCGGGTCCGGGCCAGTGCGTCGCGGTCGGCGTCCACGCTGACCAGGCAGAGCGGCTCGGCCGTGGCGGGATCGCGCAGCCAGCCGTTGAGGACGACGCCGGCGAGTATCTCGTCGGTGTCCACAGCATCGGCGGCCTGCAGCGCCCGCAGGGCGAGCCGGGCGACCAGCCGCAGGTAGTCGGTGGCCCGGTCCGCGGGCGGGCGCGGCACCGGGAGGATGTCGCCGTCCGGGGCGAGCCGGTAGCCGGCGAGCGAGGGCACCAGGTCGAGCGGCGGCAGGTCGAGGTCCAGCACGGCGGTGCGGGTGAGCGGGCGGAAGACCGCCCGGCAGGGGGCGGGCAGGTCCTGGGTGGCGGTCTCGGCGGCGGCCAGCGCCCGTTCCAGCAGCGACTCCACGGCGGCCGGTTCGGCCAGCCGGTAGGCCCGACGGCACTCCTCCAGGCTCTCGTTGTACTCGCGCACGGCGCGGGCCCGGGCCTCCTCGGCCGCCTCGTGGGCGCGCCGGGACTCGTCGGCGGCCGGGCTGCCGGCCTCGGCCCGGCGGGTGCGCCACTCGCGCAGGGCGCGCTGGTGGGCGAGCCGGGCCTGGGCCAGCTCGCGCTGGTAGCCGGAGTCGAGCAGCCGGCGCGACGGGCCGCCCTCCGGGTCGGCCGCGGGCGGCTCGGCGGGCGCGAAGTCCTGCCAGCGGGGCTCGGACTCCTCCTCGGCGCCGCCGCCGGGGCCGTCGGCCGGGTAGGGGCGGGGCTGGTAGTGGCGCAGCTGGCTCTCGAAGTCCATGGCCGAGACGGGCAGCGCGGCCCGCCGCAGCAGGTCGGCCAGCCGGTCGTGCTCGGCTTGGACGGCGCGGGTGCGGTGGTGGGTCAGGGTCGCGGCCCGGGCGTGCGCCGCCACGGCCTCGTCCGGGGCGGCCTCGCCGGGGCCGGGCTCGGACGGGCCGTCACCGGTCGGTCCGCTGCCGGTAGGTGTGTTGTCGGTCGGTCGGTTGTCGGTCGGTCTGTCACTGGTCGGACCGTCGCCGGACGGGCCGTCAACGGCCGCACCGCCACGGGGGCGGCCGACGGCGGCGCCGTCCGGCTCCTGGCCGTCCTCGGCTCCGAGGTCGCGGAAGACCGAGGCGAGGAAGCCCGGCCGGGGGAACTGGACGGTGGCGGTTCCGTCGGACTGGCCGTCTGCTGAGTACTGCATCGGTCGTCGTTCCCCCATGCTCGTCCGGCGCCTGCCCGGGGCGATCGGCGAACCTGTGGGCCCGCCCCTGCCGGACATTGTCCCCCGAACGGGCGCGGCGGTCAGCCAAGCCGCTCAGTTGGTCCGGGTGTTGGTCAGGTGCAGGCCGATGTAGCCGACGTAGATCCGGCCGCTGCCGGAGCAGTCGTCCAGGTAGTGCAGCCGGGGCGCGGTGCGGCCGCCGCCGATCCGCAGGTGCGCGCCCATGAACGCGCGCCGGGAGGAGTCGACGCATTCCGGCACCGGCAGCATCCGCTCGCGCTTCCACTTGGTGTGGCTGAACACCGTCCGGGACTCCCCGCGGACCGCCTTGCGGGGCGGGAAGCGGTGACAGCCCTCGGGGGTGCGCTCGCACCACTGCTTGAAGTCCCCGCCGGCCGTACCGCGGACGGCCGCCTCGGCGTACTCCTGGAGTGCCGTCAGACCGTCCCAGGCGAGCCGGGCCCAGCCGGCGCCGGCGCACTGCAGCTCGTCCAGGGCGAGCGCGACCTTCTGGTCACCGGTGAAGGTCACCAGCGGGAACTCGCCCAGTCTGGCCATGAGTTCGGTGAAGGTGTCGGGCGTGCCGCAGCGGTCGGGGGGCTGGACCACGGAGTGCGGCCCGCCGACCGGTCCGCTGCCCGGTGCCACGCAGTGGCGCCCGGTCAGGCCGCGGGCCCCGGAGCGGAGGCGCCCCTCGCGGACGTCCCGGCCGTCGCGGCCCTCCCGGCCCTGGCCCCGTTCCCGGTGTTCGCGGCGCTCCAGGCGCAGGGTGTGCCGGACCCGCTCCAGCTCGTCGGCCCTGGCCTGCTGATCGGCGCGGTCCTGTTGCTCCTCCCGGGCGAGCGCGGCCAGTTCGACGCCCCGGTACGGCGCGGCCGGGCCGGAGGTCCGTTCGCCGGCCTGCTCGACGGTGCCCGCGGGCGTCCGCTCGGCCACCTGCCCGGCGGCCTGCTCCGCGCTCTGCTCCTCGGACCGTTCTGCTGCCTGCTCCGCCGTCCGGCGGAGCTGCGGCGGCGGGACGCGCAGCACCGGGACGGCCGCCAGCGGCGGTGGCAGCGGCTGTTCCGCGGCCAGGCGGCGCGGCTCGCGGGCGAGCAGCCCGGCGGCGCGGCGCGGGTCCTCTTCTATTCGGCCCCGGGCGAGTACCGGATGTCGGGCGCTGTCCTGCCGGGAGGCCGGGTCGACCTCGGGCAGGTAGGTGCGCACCGCCCCGCCGTAGACGGTGTGGTACTCCAGCGCGACGTTGAACCCGGTGCGGGCGCCGGGGTCCAGCACGTAGGCGGTGGCGAGGCCGGGCAGCTGCTGGCAGAGCGGGGCCACCACGTCCCGCACCCAGCTGTCGAGCGGCAGGTTCACCGGGACGCTGGCCACCACGGTGGGCAGCCTGCGCTCGGGGTCGCACAGCTCGTCGATCAGGGCGTCGACCTCGTCGGCCGTGATCACCCGAGGGCCGGAGTGGACGGCGGTCGGGCCGTCGGTGGCGTCGAGCAGCGGGAGGAGCGAGCGGGCGAGTTCGGGCACCGGCACCCGGCACGGGGTGCGCACACCGCTGCCGGTGCTGTGGGTCTCGGCCTCCAGCCGGACCCAGGTGGGACCGTCGGAGCCGGTGGCCACGGTGAGGGTGAGCTGCTGGGTGCCGTGCGGGGCCGGGGTGCGCAGGCGGCGGCGGTCGTACCGCCCTGCGCCCGGCCCGCCGCGCAGCGGCCCCTGGTCGCGGTCGAGCAGGACGCGCTCGCCCAGGCGGAGGCGCTCGGCGGTGGGAGCCGGCTCGGTGCCCTGCTCAACGGGGGCGCGGAGGGACGGCGGGGGCTCCTCGAAGCCCTCCTGCTTCAGCCAGCAGGCCAGTTGCTCGTCGGCCAGGGCGACGGCCTCGGCGTGCGGGAGGGCCGTGGTGACCGTCATCCGGTAGGGCGTCGCGGGGCCGCGGGGACCGGGCAGGTCGGCGGCGTGCGAGCGGACGCGGTTCGGGGCGGGGCGGTTCGCGATCGGATGGTTCGAGGCCGGACGGCTCGTCGGGTGGTTCGTCGGGTGGTTCGTGGAGCGGTTCGAGGTCGGGTTCGTCGCGGACTGGGAATTCGAGGTCGATCGATCCGAGGTCATGCGCATACCTCCGTGGTGCGGGGTGGGGTCCTGTGTCCTCCATCGATGGTTTCGTCCGGTTCTGCCGGAGCCTTGCCCAGGAAACGCCACGGCCCGGAGCGGAAGTTCCAACTCCGGGCTACGACACTACGTTCGGGTGAATCTGCTCAAGCGGTCTTCCGCGTGGCGCGGGGCCTGGGCTACGGGAAACGGCCGGTCACGGGCCGTCCGACGGATCGTCCGACCCCCGGGACCCACGAGGTACCGCCCGCCCCCGCGGCCAGACCGGCACCTCGGGTCAGACCGGCACCTCGACGTACGTCCGGCCGGCCGGGACCGCCACCGCGGTACCGCCGGTCGCCTCGGCCAGCCAGGTATGGAAGTCCGCCACGTCCGGCTCCGGCACGCCCACCTCGATCCGCACCCCGGCGGCCCCGTAGGCCAGGTCGCTCACCGCGTACCCGGCCGCCCGCAGGTCGTTCTCCACCCGCCCGGCCCGGACGTGGTCCACCGTCACGGCGAGCAGCGCGACCGGCCGGCGCTCCAGCAGGCCGACCTCGTCCACCGCCTCCGACACCGCGTTCCCGTACGCCCGCACCAGGCCGCCCGCACCGAGCTTGATCCCGCCGAAGTACCGGGTGACCACGGCGACCGTGTCGGTCAGCCCGCGTCGGCGCAGCACCTCCAGCATCGGCACCCCGGCCGTGCCGCCGGGTTCGCCGTCGTCGCTGGAGCGCTCGCGGCGCTGCTCGTCGCCGACCACGAAGGCGGTGCAGTTGTGCCGGGCGTCCCAGTACTGCTTGCGGATGCCCGCGATGAAGGCCTGCGCGCCCTCCTCGTCGGTGACCCGGGCGAGGTGGCAGATGAACCGGGACTTCTTGATCTCGGTCTCGTGGCTGCCGGACCGCCGGATGGTGAGGTACGGCCTGGCGGTGGGCTCCGGCGTGGCGGACATGGCGCGGGGGTCCTCCCGAGGACGGTGAAGGCTGACGGCGCACGCCCCGGGACACCGGGACGGCACCGCCAGCCTAGTTGGCGCACGACGGGAGGGATCAACGGCCGGGGATCGGCAGCCGTCCGAGCAGGAGGATCGACGGCCGGGGATCGGCAATCGGACGCGGCCGGGGTCAGCGGCCGGCCAGGGCGTTCAGCCGCACGCGGTCCAGGCCGGTCAGCGCGGTGACCTCGGCCAGGTCGACGGCACCGCAGTCCAGCCCGCGCAGCAGGTAGCCGCTCAGCGCCCGGGCGGTGGCCGGTTCGTCCATCACGTCGCCGCCCGCCTTGGCGACGTACGCGGCCAGCCGTGCGGCGGCGGCCGCCAGGCCCTCGCGGTAGAAGGAGTAGACCGCGACGTAGCGGGTGGGCAGGTGTGCCGGGTGCATGTCCCAGCCCTGGTAGTAGGCGCGGGCCAGCGAGCGGCGGACCAGGCCGTGGTGGAGCTTCCAGGCGGCGTGCACCTGCTCGGTGGAGCCGGTCGGGACGACGTTGGTCGAACCGTCGGAGAGCCGCACCCCGGTGCCCGCGGCCGCCACCTGCATGACCGCCTTGGCGTGGTCGGCGACCGGGTGGTCCATGCTCTGGTGGGCCGCGCTGACGCCGCAGGCGGCGCTGTAGTCGAAGGTGCCGTAGTGCAGGCCGGTGGCGCGCCCCTCGGCAGCCTCGATCATCCGGGCGACGGTGGCCCGGCCGTCCGGGCCGAGGATCGCCTGGGTGGTCTCGATCTGGATCTCGAAGCCGATCCGGCCGGCGGGCAGTCCGGCCCGGTCCTCGAAGTCCTCCAGCAGCCGGACCAGCGCGGTGACCTGCTCGGCGTAGGTCACCTTGGGCAGGGTCAGGACCAGGCCCTCCGGGAGCCCGCCGTTGGCCAGCAGGGTGCCCAGGAACAGTTCCAGGGTGCGGATGCCGCGGGCCCGGACGGCGGCCTCCATGCACTTGGTCCGGATACCGAGGTACGGCGGGGCGCCGCCCTCGGCCACCGCCGCGGCGACCAGCTCGGCGGCGCGGACGGCGGCCGCGTCCTCCTCCGCGTCGGGGCGGGGTCCGTACCCGTCCTCGAAGTCGATCCGCAGGTCCTCGACCGGCTCGCGCTCCAGCTTGGCGCGGACCCGGGCGTGCACGTCGGCGAGCAGCTCGTCGTCCGCGACGCCGAGGGCGCGGGCCAGTTCGGCGGGGGTGGCGGCGTGACGGTCGAAGGCCTCCAGGGCCCGGCGGCCCCACTCCCGCACGGAGTCGGCGGCGAAGGCGTCGGCCGGGACGTAGACCGTGTGCACCGGCTGCCTGGTCCCGGGCTCGCCCGGGTAGCGGCGCGCCAGATCGGCGTCGACCGGGGCGAGCAGCGCCTCCACGGCGGCGCGGACCCCGGTGGAGAAGGAGGCCCCGTCCGTCGGCCCGTTTCCGTCGACCCCGACCCGTGTCATCCGCACTCCCCATGCCGAACCAGCGCTTCAACAGTTTGTTGAGGCGAAGGTAGCTCCGGCGGGATCGGGCGTCAATGGCCGCCCGAGCCCTGGACGGTGGCGGCGGCGGTCAGTCCCTCCCGGCGGCGGCGTAGCGCTCGTTCAGCTCCGGGTAGAGGTCGGCGACCTCCTTGGGGTGGACCGATCCGTCCGGTCCCTTGCCGGTGACGCCGTACTCCCTGGTCAGCCAGTCGGCGAGGCGCTGGGGGTCGGGCTGGTGGCTGTGCGCGTCCATGTACGAGACCAGCGCCGCGTAGGCGACGTCCGGGTCGAGGCGCGCGGGCGCCGGGGAGAACGCGGACTGCTCCGTCTGGGCCGACTCGGCGGCCGGGACCGGCACCGGCTGCGTGAGCTCGACGGGCTGCTCGGGCTGCTGCTGCGGGCCGACCGGGTGCTGGGCCTGCGGACCGGGCGCGGGCTCGGGGGCAGGTGCCGCAGCTGCGGCTGCGGCGGGGACAGGCTCCTCGGCGACCGGGCGCGGGGGCTTGAACCAGGGCGAGGCCTGCCCGGGCACCCGACCGCCCGGGGCGGCGTCGGTCGGGTGGCCGGTGGTGCGGACCGGGCGCTCCGTCCAGACGTTCAGCTCCTCGCCGCGCGGCTGCGGGGCGGCCTCCGCCGCCGCGTCCGGCTCCTGGGCGGCCCGCAGCCGGACGGCGGCCAGCTTCGCGAGCATCGGCGCGGCGACCTCGGCGGACAACGGTGCGACGGCAGCGGGCGCCTGCGGCTGCGACTGCTCGGACTGCGGCTGCTCGGGCTGGGCCTGCGGCTGCCCCTGAGCCTGTTCGGGCTGGGCCTGCTGGGCGGGCTGAACCTGCGGGGCGGTCGGCTGGACGGCCTGCGGTGCCTGCCGCGGGTGCGGGTTCGGGGGCTGTTGGGCGTGGACCTCGGCGGCCGGGGCGATGGCCGCGGCGACGCGGTTCTCCTGCGGGGCCACCCCCGGCGTCTCCTGCTCCGCCGGCATCTCCTTGACGTCGCGCACCCGCCCGTCGTCGTCGAGCCGGTCGAGCAGCGCCGGGTCCAGCGGCACGCCGAACTTGGCGAGCTTGAGCGGCAGCAGTGCCTGGATCGGTGCCGAGCGGCGCCAGCCGCGGCCGTAGCGGAAGCGCAGCTGCGCCCGGTAGACCAGGCGGTTCTGCTCCAGTCGGATGACCTCGTCGTAGGAGCGGAGCTCCCAGAGCTTCATCCGTCGCCAGAGCCGGAAGGTCGGCACCGGGGAGAGGAGCCAGCGCATCACCCGGACCGACTCCATGTGGCGGTCCGCGGTGATCGCCGCGATCCGGCCGACCGCGTGCCGCGAGGCCTCGACCACGACGACGAAGAGCACCGGGATGACGGCGTGCATCCCCATGCCCAGCGGGTCGCCCCAGGAGGCGGCCGCGTTGAAGGCGATGGTGGCGACGGTCAGCAGCCACGCGGTCTGCCGCAGCATCGGGAAGGGTATCCGCAGCCAGGTCAGCACCAGGTCGAGCGCGAGGAGCACGACGATGCCGGCGTCCACACCGATCGGGAAGGCGTAGGAGAAGGCGCCGAAACCCTTCTGCTCGGCCAGGTCGCGCACCGCGTTGTACGAACCCGCGAAACCGATGCCCGAGATGATGCAGGCACCGGCCGCGACCATTCCGAGCAGGCCCCGATGGGCCTTGGTGAGCGTTGGGCGTGCCATTACGTCTATCAACCCCTGGATGTCGGCTGCTGCCGTACGCTGCCTCGGCTGCCGGGTCCCGTTTGGCCGGGCCGCCGGACCCCGTTGGTCGGGCCGCCGGACGGCTGGGCAACCTCCGGGCTCGGCTCACCGGAGTTTACTCGTACACGTGTTTAGCGCGCCCACAGCCTGGGGTGTCACAGTGCGGCCGCCCGGGCCCCGGCCACCGGCGCCACGCGGGGTCGGAGCGGAGGCGCCGCCGGATCGTCAGCCGGTCTGCCCCGCCGTGCCGTTGAGGTAGGCCAGTACCGCCAGCACCCGACGGTTGGCGTCCTCGTCGGGGGCGAGTTCGAGCTTGCCGAAGATGTTGGCGATGTGCTTGGCCACCGCGCCGTCGCTCACCGAGAGGCGGGCGGCGATCGCCGAGTTGGAACAGCCCTCGGCCATCAGCTCCAGTACCTCGCGCTCGCGCGGGGAGAGCCGCAGCAGCGGACCGGGCCGGCGCGAGGTGGTCTGCATCAGCTTGGCGATCACGTCCGGGTCCATCGCCGTGCCGCCCGCCGCCACCCGGCGGACCGCGTCGATGAACTGCCCGGCGTTGAACACCCGGTCCTTCAGGAGATAGCCGATACCCCCGGTGCCGTCAGCCAGCAACTCCCGCGCGTAGAGCTGCTGGACGTGCTGCGACAGCACCAGCACCGGCAGGCCCGCGATCTCCCGACGGGCCTTGAGCGCCGCCTGCAGGCCCTCGTCGGTGAGCGTCGGGGGCAGCCGGACGTCGACCACGGCCACGTCCGGCCGGTGGGTCAGCAGTGCCTCCAACAGCTCGGGCCCGGTCTCCACCGCCGCGGCGATGGTGAAGCCGTGCGCTTCCAGCAGCCGGATCAGGCCTTCGCGAAGGAGGTAGAGGTCCTCGGCGAGGACAACTCGCACGGCAACTCCAAGGTGATGGTGGTGGGTCCGCCCGACGTGCTGTCGATGGAGAGGACACCGTCGAAGGTACCCAATCGCTTCTCGATTCCGCGCAGTCCGGTCCCCCGCGAAGGGTCCGCCACCCCCACGCCGTCGTCCGTCACCGTGACCCGCAGGAAGCCGGCCCGGTAGAGGATGTCCACCCACACCTGCTCCGCCTCCGAGTGCTTGGCCGCGTTGGCCAGCAGCTCGCAGATGCTGAAGTACACGGCGGCCTCCACCGGCGCCGGCAGCCGGTCCGGCAGGCTCACGCACACCTCGGTCGGCAGGGCGCTGTCCAGTGCCAGGGCCCGGACGGCATCGCCCAGTCCGCGCTCGGCGAGCACCGGGGGGTGGATGCCGCGCACCAGGTCCCGGAGCTCCTGGAGGGCCCGGGCCGAGGACTGACGGGCCTCGGCGAGGAGCTCCCGCGCGGCCCCCTGGTCGGTGTCCATCAGGTGCTCGATGGTGCCCAGCGTCATCCCGATCGCGACCAGTCGCGCCTGGGCGCCGTCGTGCAGGTCCCGCTCGATCCTCCGTAGTTCGGCGGCCTGGTTGCCCACCGCGTCCGCCCGGGTCTCGGTCAACTCGGCCACCCGCCTGGTCAGCTGGGCGTTCGTCGCCCGGCCGTCCTGGTCCAGCACCCGGCGGGCGGCCTCCACGTACCCGCGCACCGCGTACGGTGCCACGAGTATGCCCACGACGATCATGGCGGCCCCGAGCACGGCGCTCAGCAGGACGGCCACCATCCGGCTGCTCAACGGGCCGAACCCGTCCGCCGGCACCGGCCCGGCCAGGATGTAGGCGGCGCCCAGCCCGAGCAGAACGGCCACCGGGCCGGCCAGGGCCACCACGAGGAACGGGTTCGCCAGCAGCCAGAGCAGCTCGCCGCGGGTGGTCCGGTCCCGCAGGCCCCAGTGGACCACCTGGGCGTACTTCGCCACCGTCCGCGACCGGTGGTAGGTGTAGCCCGTCCACCAGTGCCCCCGGCCGTCCAACTCCAGCTCCGGCCAGGGCTCGTAGACCGCCGGCAGCCGGATGCCGAACCAGCGCTCCACCTGGCCGCGGGTGCGGTTCGCGGTACGGCGGATGCTGGCCGCGGCGACCACACCACCGGCGGTCACCGCCACCAGGAGCGCGAGGAAGAGCCCCAGGTCGTACGACTGCAGGAGCCGGGCCGTGACCGCCCCCGAGAAGACCGCCGTGCCCACCGGCAGCACCACTCCCGGCACCGCCGCCAACACCACCACGCCGAGCCGCACCAGCCCCTCACCGCCGGCCTTGAAGGCCGCCTGGGCCTGAGCACGTACGGACGTGCCGCTCGTACGACTCACTGTTGTCACGGGAAGCTCCTGATGCCGGTACCGATCGTCCTCCATCAGTCTTCACGAACCGTCCATCACCCACACTGGCCATGGCACCCCAAATCCGAGGTGGACCTAGGACCACCTGTGAGTGGAGGAAGTGACACCGAGCGATGAGACCGTCTGAAAATGCGAAGAACCCCCACCCGGGACCCGGATGGGGGTTCTTCAGAAGAATTGTTCGGCGGCGTCCTACTCTCCCACAGGGTCCCCCCTGCAGTACCATCGGCGCTGTAAGGCTTAGCTTCCGGGTTCGGAATGTAACCGGGCGTTTCCCTCACGCTATGACCACCGAAACACTATGAAACTGTCAACCGCACACCCGAAAACGGGCGGGTCGTTGTTTCAGAACAACACAGTGGACGCGAGCAACTGAGGACAAGCCCTCGGCCTATTAGTACCGGTCAACTCCACCCCTCACAGGGCTTCCATATCCGGCCTATCAACCCAGTCGTCTACTGGGAGCCTTACCCTCTCAAGGAGGTGGGAGTGCTCATCTCGAAGCAGGCTTCCCGCTTAGATGCTTTCAGCGGTTATCCCTCCCGAACGTAGCCAACCAGCCATGCCCTTGGCAGGACAACTGGCACACCAGAGGTTCGTCCGTCCCGGTCCTCTCGTACTAGGGACAGCCCTTCTCAACACTCCTACGCGCACAGCGGATAGGGACCGAACTGTCTCACGACGTTCTAAACCCAGCTCGCGTACCGCTTTAATGGGCGAACAGCCCAACCCTTGGGACCTACTCCAGCCCCAGGATGCGACGAGCCGACATCGAGGTGCCAAACCATCCCGTCGATATGGACTCTTGGGGAAGATCAGCCTGTTATCCCCGGGGTACCTTTTATCCGTTGAGCGACGGCGCTTCCACAAGCCACCGCCGGATCACTAGTCCCTACTTTCGTACCTGCTCGACCCGTCAGTCTCACAGTCAAGCTCCCTTGTGCACTTACACTCAACACCTGATTGCCAACCAGGCTGAGGGAACCTTTGGGCGCCTCCGTTACCCTTTAGGAGGCAACCGCCCCAGTTAAACTACCCACCAGACACTGTCCCTGATCCGGATCACGGACCCAGGTTAGACATCCAGCACGACCAGAGTGGTATTTCAACGACGACTCCACAACAACTGGCGTTGCTGCTTCAAAGTCTCCCACCTATCCTACACAAGCCGAACCGAACACCAATATCAAGCTATAGTAAAGGTCCCGGGGTCTTTCCGTCCTGCTGCGCGAAACGAGCATCTTTACTCGTAATGCAATTTCACCGGGCCTATGGTTGAGACAGTCGAGAAGTCGTTACGCCATTCGTGCAGGTCGGAACTTACCCGACAAGGAATTTCGCTACCTTAGGATGGTTATAGTTACCACCGCCGTTTACTGGCGCTTAAGTTCTCAGCTTCGCC
>NZ_JBHVET010000040.1:0-24092 GCF_042802135.1 Kitasatospora sp. NPDC057512 | reverse complement strand
AAGAGACAGTGACGAAGGGGCGGGTGGGGCGCCCCGACAGCGCCCCACCCACCCCCTCCCAGGGCTCACGCCCCGGAGCCGGCTCACGGTCAGTCGATGTCGCTGCCCGGGCCGATGACCTTGATCCGGTCCTGCGCCGGGGCCTTGAGCGGCGAGGCCGCCGTGCTGTGGGCGCTCAGGTAGGCCGCGAAGACGTCCAGGTCCGAGGCGCCGACCAGCTTGTCGGTGCCGGCCGCGAAGGCCGGGAAGCCGTCGCCGCCGCCGGCCAGGAACTCGTTGGCCGCGACCCGGTAGCCGGCGGCCGGGTCGACCGGGGCGCCGTTCAGCCGCACCGAGTCCACGACCACCCGGTCCGCACCGGTCTTGCGCATGTCCAGGGTGTAGTGCAGGTTCGAGGACACCTGGAGGATCTTCGGCGCGGCCGCGTTGGAACCGCTCACCTGCTGCTGGAGCAGCTGGATCAGCTGGGCCCCGGTCAGCGTCTTGACCTGCATCATGTTGGTGAACGGCTGGACGGTGAACGCCTCGCCGTAGGTCACCACGCCGTCGCCCTCGCCGCCCGAGGCCTTGTAGACCAGGTCGGAGCGGATGCCACCGGGGTTCATGAAGGCGACCTGCGCGCCGCCCTTGTCGGCCGGGGCCAGCCCGGCGAGCTGCGCGTCGGCGATCACGTCACCGAGCGGCTTCTCCAGGTCGCCGCTGCCGCGGCCGTTGATGTCCGAGGCGACGTAGCCGACCGGACGGTTGGCGATCGGGGCGGCCAGCTTGGAGTAGTGGTCGACCAGCGCCGTCATGTCGGACGCCTTCTCGACCGTGCGGCGCACCACGTGGTTCTCGGCCTTGACCGAGGGACGCACGATCTCGCCGGTGGTCTTGTCCAGCTTCATGTCGATCTCGGTGAAGAGCCGACCGAAGGAGGCGGCACTGGTCACCGAGCGCGGGACGCCGTTGGGGTCGGGGATGCTGCAGGCGTACGCGTTGTGGGTGTGGCCGGTGACGATCGCGCCGACCGCCGGGTCGATCTTCTTGGCGATGTCGACGATCGGGCCGGAGACGCCCTGGCCGGCCGCGCCGCAGTCGTAGTTGTAGACGCTGCTGGCCGGGTATCCGCCCTCGTGGATCAGCGCGACGATCGAGTTGACGCCCTTGGCCTTGAGCTCGGCGGCGTACTTGTTGATCGTGGTGACCTCGTTGGCGAACTTCAGGCCCTTGACGCCCTCGGCGGTCACGATGTTCGGCGTGCCCTCCAGGGTGACGCCGATGAAGCCGACCTTCACGCCCTGGGACTTGGTCACCCAGTAGGGCGCCAGCAGCGGCTTGCCGCTCTTCTCGTCGGTGACGTTGGCCGACAGGTAGTTGAAGTTGGCGCCCTTGAAGGTGCGGCCGGGCTCGTAGCAGCCGTCGGTCGGGTGGCAGCCGCCGTCCTGCATCCGACGCAGCTCCTGCGCGCCCTCGTCGAACTCGTGGTTGCCCACGGAGGTGACGTCCAGGCCGAGCTTGTCCATCGCCTCGATGGTCGGCTCGTCGTGGAAGAGCGCCGAGGTCAGCGGGCTGGCACCGATGATGTCGCCGGCCGCGACGGTGATCGAGTCGTCGGCCGGGATGCGCGCCTTGCGCAGCTCGGTGGCCAGGTACTCGATGCCGCCGGCCGGGGTGGCGACCTCCTTGCCGGTGGCCGGGTCGATCTCCTTGACCGTGCCGGACGAACCGGCCGGAGGCTCCAGGTTGCCGTGGAAGTCGTTGATCGCCAGCAGCTGGAGGTTGACGGTCTTGTGGCGCTTGGCGTCGGCGGCCTGGGCGGCCGTCGGCACGACGACCGTGCCGAACAGACCAGCGGCGGCGACGACGGCGAGCGCCGTCCGTCGGGATCTGACGGTGAGCATGAAGGGTTCCCCTGCACCTTGGAGGGAGCACCGGCTGCGGACAGCGGCGGCGTTCGGGCATGTGACATGTGTTGCGACTGCGAAGCCTAGGGTCAACGCGCGTAGCTGTCAGGACCTCGAACGTAACGAGAGGATTACCTACGGACGAACCGTCACCGTCCGCCGGGTGCGGAGCCTGCGGAGAAGGCCCCTCAGACCCCCGGCTCGGCCGCCAACTTCTGGTCCGCACGCACCCGTTCGGCCACCGCGTCCTCGGTCATCGCGCGGTCGGTGTAGACCAGCGGGCGCTCCGCCTCGGTGATGATGTGTTTGACCACCTGGACGTTGCTGTTGACGTCCCAGACCGCGATGCCCGGCGACAGGGTCGGGATGATCTCCACCGCCCAGCGCGGCAGGCCCAGCACCCGGCCGGTGGCCCGCGCCTCCTCGGCCTTCTGCATGTAGATCGTCCGGGTGGAGGCCATCTTCAGGATCGCCGAGGCCTCCTTGGCCGCCGCGCCGTCCACCACGTCGGACAGGTGGTGGACCACCGCGACGAAGGAGAGGCCGAGCCGGCGGCCGAACTTCAGCAGCCGCTGGAACAGTTGGGCCACGAAGGGGCTGTTGATGATGTGCCAGGCCTCCTCGACCAGGAAGATGCGCTTCTTCCGGTCCGGCCGGATCCAGGTGTGCTCCAGCCACACCCCGACGATCGCCATCAGGATCGGCATCGCGATCGAGTTGCGGTCGATGTGCGAGAGGTCGAAGACGATCAGCGGCGCGTCCAGGTCGATGCCGTCGGTGGTCGACCCGTCGAACATGCCCCGCAGGTCGCCGTCGACCAGCCGGTCCAGCACCAGCGCCACGTCCAGGCCCCAGGACTGCACCTCGCCCACCGCCACGCCCAGCGACTCCACCGAGGACAGGTCGGGGTTGCGCAGGGTGTCGATGATGTCGTCCAGCACCGGCTGGCGGTCCTTCACCGAGGCCACCACGTGGGCGTGCGCGGCCTTCAGCGCGAAGCCGGCCCGCTCCTCCAGCCCGCGCCCCATCGCCACCTCGACGATGGTGCGCAGCAGCGACAGCTGGCCGTTCTGGGTGATCGCCGGGTCCAGCGGGTTGAGCTTCACCCCGCCGTCCCGGGCCGCCATCGGGTCCAGCCGGACCGGCTTTATGCCCAGCGCGTTGGCGATCAGGTTCCACTCGCCCACGCCGTCCTCGCCCTGCGCGTCCAGCACCACGACCTGGCGGTCGCGGAACCTCAGCTGCCGCAGCACGTACGTCTTCTCCAGCGCCGACTTGCCGTTGCCGGACTCGCCGAGCACCAGCCAGTGCGGGGCGGGCAGCTGCTGCCCGTACAGCTGGAAGGGGTCGTAGACGTACCCCTTGCCGCTGTACACCTCGCGCCCGATGATCACCCCGGAGTCGCCCAGCCCCGGCGCGGCGGTGGGCAGGTAGACGGCCTGCGCCTGGCCGGTGGAGGTGCGCACCGGCAGACGGGTGGTCTCCACCTTGCCGAACATCAGGCTGGTGAACGCCTCGGAGAGGTTGCCTAGCGCCATGGGCGGGCTCCTGACGGGTCAGCGGTGGACGGACGTACGGGTGTGCGGGTGCACGGGCGTGCGGGTGCACCGGTGTGCGGGTGCGTCCGCTCAGCGGCGGATGCCGGTGGCGAACGGGAGGGTGTTGACGAAGGCCCGGTGGTGCTCGCGGTCGCACCACTCCAGCTTGAGGTAGCTCTTGCCGGCCGAGGCCCGGATGGTCCGCTTGTCGCGGGCCAGCGCGTCGGGGTTGCGCGAGGAGACCGTGATGTAGCCGACCAGGTTCACCCCGGCCGCGCCGGAGGCCAGGTCGTCGCCGCGCTGGTCCACCCGGCCGGTGTGGGCCAGGTCGCGCGGGTCGACCGTGCGGTTCATCTTGGCCGCGCGACTGGCCTCGGCCTCGTCGTTGGTCTTCTCGGTCAGCATCCGCTCGATCGCGACGTCGGTGGGCTCCAGGTCCATCGTCACCGCGACCGTCCGGATCACGTCCGGGGTGTGCACCAGCAGCGGCGCCAGGAAGTTGACGCCCACCGGGGTGAGCGGCCACTCCTTGATCCACGCGGTGGCGTGGCACCACGGCTCCCGGGTCGCCGACTCCCGGGTCTTCGCCTGCAGGTACTGCGGGTCGGTCGCGTCCAGCTCGGCCGGCCAGGCGTTGCGCCGGGACATCGCCTGGATGTGGTCGATCGGGTGGTCCGGGTCGTACATCGAGTGCAGCAGCGAGGAGAGCCGGGCCTGGCCCAGCGGCTGGCGCACCCGGATGTCCGCCTCGGCCAGCCGGGCGCAGATGTCGGTCAGCTCGCGCGCCATCACGGCCGCCAGCCCCTCGTCGTCCCGCGCCCGCCGCCCGGTGGCCGTCCGGCCCATCGCGTGCGCCTCGGCGGCCAGGTCACGGGTGTAGTGCATGCAGGCCACCAGGTACGCCCGGTGCTGCTCCGAGGAGGTCGACACCATCGACTGGAGCTGGTCGTACGAGTCCTGCAGCCAGCGCGGCGAGGACGGGTCGCCGCGCCGCTCGACGTCCTTGGCGTGCGCGTCCGGGTCGGCCGGCAGGGTCCGGGCCAGGATCTGCAGCCGGGTCACGAAGCCGTCCCCGTTGGCGACGTGCTTCAGCAGCGTCCCGAAGCGGTCGACCAGGGCCTCCTGGTCCTCCGAGTCCCGCAGGCCCACGCCCGGGCCCTCGATCTCGATCGCGGCCGTCACCGTGCGCCGCTCCAGGTGCATCAGCACCCCGACCTCGTCCGGCCCGAACGGCGCCGTCAGCCAGCGCAACCGCCCCACCCCGGGCGGCGGGCCGACCTCCACCTCCCGGCCGTCCAGCCGGGTGCCGGCGTCCATCACGTCCGAACGCCACACCGCCCGCCCGCTGCGGACCGTCCGGCGGTAGGTGCGGTTGATCTCCACCCACTTGTAGAACGTCCGCCTGCGGTACGGCACGTACACCGCCGCGATGGCGAGCGCCGGCAGACCGACCAGACCGCCGATCCGCAGCGGCAGGACCGGCATCAGCAGGCCCCAGAGCATGCCGAGGAAGGCCCCGAAGATGATCAGCACGATCTCGCCGGACTCCCGGTTCCGGCCGATCGGCGCGTTCGGGCGGGCCTTGCCGATCAGGTAGGTGCGGCGCTGGTGCACGTACGGCTGGGCGTACTGGGCACCGTACTGGCCGAGCGGTTCACTGCTCACTTACCCGTCACCCTCCCTTCGCTGGATTGCTGTCGCGGATCGGAACCGGGCCCTGCTTCGGCCCGCCCTGCGGCGGCGGGGACGGCGTCCGCCCGGCGTGGGCGGCGATGCCCGGCGCGACCGAACCGCCGCCGGCACCCCCGCCGCCACCCGTACCGGCCGCCTGCGGACCGCGGTCGCCATGGGTGCTGATGCCCTGCTTCATCAGGTTCGCGGTGCCATTGATCATCGCCGAACCGGCCTGCACGGCATTGGCCCGGGCCCCGCGCATGTTCAGCATCTCGTCGCCGAAGCCCGGCACGAAGCGGTAGACCGAGGCGCTCGCGAAGATCGACAGGAACAGGATCGCCAGCCCGGACAGCACCCGGGCGAAGTCGTCGTCCGCCCCGGACCCGGTCGCCACCGCACCCGCCAGACCCAGGATGACCACGATGATCGGCTTCGCCAGGTCCACCGCCAGCATCACCCCCGCCCAGCGCCGCACGTGCTTCCACAGCTGCCGGTCCACCAGCCCCGCGTACACCGCCGTACCCAGCAGCGCGCCGACGTACAGCATCGCCGCCCGGATCAGCAGCTCCACCCAGAGCACCGCCGCCGCCAGCACCGCGACCAGCGACACGATCACGAGTATCAGCGGGCCGCCGCCCACGTCGCCCTTCTCCAACGTGTCGGCGAAACCCCCCAGGTACGACCCGGTGTCCGTCTTCGTCCCGACCGCGATCGCCTTGGTCAGCCCGTCCGTCACGCTCACCACGGTGTACAGGATCAACGGCGTGAACGCGGACGCCACCACCGTCAGCCACAGGAAGCCGATCGCCTCCGAGAACGCCGTCGCCAGCGGCGCCCCCCGCACCGCCCGCTTCGCCACCGCCAGCAGCCACAGCACCAGCGTGATCACCGTCGACACGGCGAACACCACGGCGTACTGCTGCAGGAACGACGCATTGGTGAAGTCCACCTGCGTCGTCCCGTCGATCGCCCCCGACAACTTCCGCACCACCCACGCCGCGGCCTGCGCACAACTCTTGGCCAACGACCCGAGCGGATCGGTCACGGCCCCGACGGTGCCGCTCCCGGGGAGGGAGCCACCGCCGGGCTTGTCCGCACAGAGAATGTCACTGCCCGAGATCGGCAGGTCAGGGCAGTTGGATTTGGTGGTGCCGCTCGGGTTCGGGGTCGGCGACGGCTCCGCGAACACCCGCTGGGCGGCCGACAGCGCCGCCACCTGCAAGGCGGCCAGCACCCCGGTGAGGGTGCCCACGCGGCGCCGTGCGCCGGAACGGCGTGAGGTCTGGTCAACGGGCAAGGCGGAACCCCCCGAACTGCTGGACGGCGCCGGTGATCTCATCGGCGGTGGCGGCCTGCTGGTCTGCGGGCAGCGGCGCGGGGCCCTGCCTGCTGGTGTAGTCGGTGAGCTTCCAGTCGCTGCCCGTCCAGTGCAGCGAGAGCGTGAGGGTGAACCAGTTGGTGGTCACCGGCTGGACGGAGTGCTCGCCGGCGAGGCCGGTGAGACCGGTGCACCACACCTCGACCTTGGCGTCGCCGTCGCTGTAACTCGTCGACTTGGCACCGACCGGTACCGTGCGGCTGACGAAGGTGAGGCCCTTGGGCGCGTGGCCCTGGGCGTCCAGGCCGTAGCGGGTGGCGGTGTCGCCGCCGAAGCCCTGGTCCAGCCGGCCCTGGAGTCCCGCCAGGGCGCCTGGGTCGGCGATGGTGGCGATGATGCCGTGCCGGCTGTCGGTGCGGAACATGTCCGCGGAGCCGATCGCCACCGCGTAGTTGGTGGCGGCCGACTGGGCGCCGGGTTCGGTGTGCGGGTAGCCGGTCGGGATGCCGTTGACGGTGGTGCCGACGGGCTGGTCGCCGCTGGGGGCGGGGCCGGCGCCGGCGCGGTCGGCGGAGGCGCCTCCGGTGCCGCTTCCGCTGCCGGGTGTGACGCGGTTGGCGATGGCGATGGCCACGACGAGCAGGGTGACGACCACCAGGACGGCCAGCAGGGCGCGCAGTGGCCGGGACTGATGGTGGTTCTGCTGGGGGGAGGACTGTTCGCCGACCGGCAGGCGCGTGCGGGTGCGCGGCTGGTCGTCGGACAACGGCACGGCGGCCCTCCTGGTGCGGGGAGCCGGGGCGGCTCCGGGGGCCCTCCGCCCGGGGGCGGGCGCGAGCGGAGGGTGGGAACGGGGGTGGGGTCCTGGCGGGCCGGCCGTCGGAGGGGGTCCGGACGGGGACCCGGCCTCAGGCAGTCGGACTACTGCTGTCCGATCGTCAGATCGCCATGCCGTAGACAATGGTGAACAGAGTGCCGAGTGATCCGATGATGAACACGCCGGTCAGTCCGGCGACGATCAGCCCCTTGCCCTGTTCGGCGCCGAAGCTGTCGCGCATCGCGGTCGCCCCGATCCGCTGCTTGGCCGCACCCCAGACCGCGATGCCGAGGCAGAGGAGGATGGCGACGGCCATGATGACCTCGACCATCACCCGCGCCTCCGACCCGAGGGTCGCGAACGGCCCCCAGTCCGGGGCGATTCCGCCGATGATGGTGTCGATGTTCGGCTTCTTGGGGGGGTCCTCGGCCAGGTGGCCGACCGCATTGGTGTGCACGCTGCTCAGGTTCATTTCCATCTCACCGCCCGATCAGGCAAATTCAAGGGCCCGGACCCGGCCCGCGCGAAGGGTCGGTACCTATTCTTGGCCAGATCTGATGTCGACTTGGCTACTTCTCGCGGATTGGTCGTGAGGCATCGGACACGTACGCGAGGATGTACACCGTACGAAGGATAGCGCTCACTGTTCGTATCTCTGATGATTGCGGTGAGCAACGCCTTCCGGGACACTTCGACTGACGACTCGTCGGGATGGTGCTGATGGTACTCCGGAAGGCCGGTACGGCCGCCGTCGCTGCGGGAGTTGTTGGTTTCGGGTTCATCGGGCTGGTGACGATAGGGACTTATGCGGCGAGTGGGACGCCGCAGCAGGCGGCGAATCGTTCCGCCCTGTCCCCCGGAACGGTCCCCGCGGCGTACCAGGACCCGATCCAGCGGTGGGGCGCGCTCTGCGCGGAGATCTCCCCTCCGATGCTCGCGGCGCAGCTGTACCAGGAGAGCGGGTTCGACCCCAAGGCGCGCTCCGGGGTCGGGGCGCAGGGCATGGCGCAGTTCATGCCGGGCACCTGGAGCTCGTACGCCACCGACGGCAACGGGGACGGCAAGGCGGACGTCTGGGACCCGCTGGACGCGATCGCCTCGGCGGCGACCTACGACTGCGCGATCGCCAAGCGGGTCGCGAAGGTCCCGGGCGACCCGCAGGCCAACCTGCTGGCGGCCTACAACGCCGGCGAGGGCGCGGTGGAGAAGTACAACGGGGTGCCGCCGTACCGGGAGACCCAGGGTTACGTGCGGAACATCCAGGCGATGGCCCGCAGTTTCACCGCGCCGGCCTCGCCGACCGCGCCGCTGGAGGTGTCCCCGCAGTCGTCGGCCGCGATCTACTTCGCGCAGACCAAGCTCGGCACCCCGTACCTGTGGGGCGGCGAGGGCCTGCCCTCGCAGAACGGGCGGTTCGACTGCTCGGGCCTGACCCAGGCCGCGTTCGCCAGCGTGGGCATCACCCTGCCCCGGGTGGCCAACGACCAGTGGTACGCCGGGCCGCACCCGTCGCGCGACCAGCTGCGGCCGGGCGACCTGGTGTTCTGGGCGACGGACCTGAGCGATCCGCGGAGCATCCACCACGTCGGGATCTACGTCGGCGGCGGGTACATGATCAACGCGCCGCACACCGGCGCGGTGATCCGCTACGACAAGATCGACACCCGGGAGTACATCGGCGCGACCCGGGTCACCTCGGACGGCGCCCAGGCACTGCCGACCCGCAACAACGACGGCGCGGTGAACGCCCCGAGCCGGCCGGGCGGGACGGAGCCCACCGCCCCGGCGGGAGGCCAGGGCGGCACCCAGGGCGGCGCACCGGGCAGTGCGCCGAGCGGTGCTCCGAGCGGCACCCCGGCGACCCCCGTCCGGCCGGCGGCCGCCGCCCCGCCCGCGCAGTCCGGGCCGAGCCCCACCGGGGCGGGAGGGTAGGCCCGAGGTGGCCGGGACGGCCGGGACCTGTGTGCGCGCTGTGGACGCTGAGTCACGTTTACATAACCGCGTGTTTCCATGGAACGCTGTGTCCCGGCGATGACGTTGGGTCCGGTGGCCCCCCGTCAGCTTTCGGCGCCGGGCGGGCCCCGGCGGGAACGAACAGGTGCAGTGGACCAGAAGGAGGTGCGGCGTGTCGACGCCGCTTGCCGACACGACCAACCCCGACCTCGATCTGCTCTACGCCGTGAACGGCCTGGCCAAGCGCTCCCCGCAGTGGCTTGACCACCTGGTCTCGTGGATCGGCGAGTACGGCATCCTGATCGGTCTGGCGATGCTCGGCCTGGTGGCCTGGCTCCAGGCCAGGCGCCGGCCGGACGCGCCGGTGGCGATGGCCGGGTTGCTCTGGGTGCCGCTCTCGGTGGCGGTCGCCGAGCTGGCGAACCTGCCGATCGCCGCGATCGTGAACCGCCCGCGCCCCTTCGTCGACCATCCGGGGCTGCTGGTGCTGGTGGACGGCAAGGCCGGCACCCACTCCTTCGTCAGCGACCACTCGACCATGACGATGGGCGTCGCGGTGGCGCTGTTCCTGGTGAACCGCAGACTGGGCTGGATCGCCGGCGGGCTGGCGCTCCTCCAGGGCTTCTGCCGGATGTTCATGGGCGTCCACTACCCGACCGACGTGATCGGCGGCTTCGCGCTGGCCGTCGCCGTGGTGCTGCTGCTGGCGCCGATCGCGATGGCGGTGCTGGTGCCGTTCTGCCACGCGCTGAGCCGGACGGCGGTCGCCCCGCTGATCCGGGCGCCCGAGCGCGGCGGCGCGGCCCGCGGCGGGGCCGGTCCGCGCGGCCGTCGGCGCGGGCGCGGGGCGGTGCGGGCCGGGGAGCAGCCGCCGGAGTCCGACCTCGCGGCCTGAGCCCGCGGGCGGACGCGGTCAGCCGGTCCAGGCGGTCCAGGCGGTCAGTCCGGCTCGGCGCCGTTCCCGGCGAGGTGGTCGGCCCCCTCACGGCGGGCCAGGTCGCGCGAGCGGCGGGCCGGGGAGTACCAGCCGCAGCTGCAGGTCGCGAAGGCGAAGGAACCGCGCTCGCTGATCGCGAGGCGGTGTTCGGGCATCCTGGTGGTGCCGGGTGCGACCGGCAGCTCACTGTGCACGTGGTTCACCGTAACGCGCCGGACGCCCCCCGCGCGACGCTCCGACGGCACCGGCCCCGTAACCCTTCGCGCCCCAACTCGTTTGCCCGGAAAGAGCTCTGCCCACCGGTGGTGTCCGGCGGGGCAGTCGGGCCCGAGGGGGTTGTCGCGAGGATGAAGATGACCGACCAGCAGCGCACCGGACGGCCGGCACGCCGGCCGGGTCCGCACCTGCGCTCGGCGGCCGGGGCCGCCCTGCTCACCGCCGCCCTGGCGGCGGGGGCCGCCGGCTGCTCCGGAGGATCCACCGACGGCTCCTCCGACCAGCAGTCGGCCGCGCCCGACCAGCTCGCCGCGGACCCGCTGACGGCGGTGCGCAACGCCGCCGACATCACCGGCCGCACCGGCTCCGCGCACACCGCGACGGAGCTGGTCACCGAGTCCGCCGAGAAGAAGGCCTCGTTCAGCGGCGCGGGCGGCTACGACTACGTCAAGCGGATCGGCCGGCTGGAGGTCCAGGTGCCGCCGGGCGCGGCGACCACCGGGAAGATCGTCGAGGTGGTCCTGCCGGGCACCGTCTACCTCCAGAACAGCGGCGCCAAGGTCCCCGAGGGCAAGTGGGTCAAGCTGGACGTGCGTCAGCTGCCGGACGGCAACCTGGTCAGCAGCGGCGCCACCGACCCGGCCTCGGCGGCGGGGGCGCTGCGCGGGGCGCAGAAGGCGGAGGCGGTGGGCACCGAGACCGTCGACGGCGTCACGCTGCACCACTACCGGGGCACCCTGGACCTCGCGAAGGCGGCCGACGCGACCGGCGGGCGGGGCGGGGACGGCCTGCGGACGGGCGCGCAGACCTTCACCGTCAAGGAGGTCCCGTACGACGCCTGGCTGGACGACCAGGGCCGGCTGCGCAAGGTGGTCGAGGTGTTCACCTTCGCCGGGGTGGCCGGGTCGAAGGAGTCCAAGGACCAGGTGAGGGTGACGTCGACGACCTCGTTGGCGGACTTCGGCAAGCCGGTGGAGGCGGCCGAGCCCGCGGCCTCGGACATCTACCAGATGAAGCCCACGGAGAGCCCGAAGTAGGGCGGGTCCGACGCTCCCCGGGCTGCCGGGGCGAGACGGGGTGCGGCCGGGGCGGGTGGCCGTCCGGGGAGCGACGGCCACCCGTTTCGGCGGTGCCGAGATGGCCCGTCCGTGCCATGTGGACGGGCCCCGGAGTGCCTAGGCTGGGCTCCGGGTGGCTGCCGCCCGGGCTGGCGAGGCACTGAAGGGGTGGTGCAGGTGGTGTCGTCCACGGGCGGCCGCAGCGGCGGCCACGACGACGCGGCCCTCGACGAGATCGATCTGGCCGGGGAGCTGATGATCGCCGCGACGGCCAGCTCCGGCGACCGGCTGCCGACCGAGCGGATCGACGAGGTGCTGCTGGACCGGAGCGAACCCGGGCAGGCCGACCGGGAGGCCGACGGCTAGCGGGGCCCCGCTGGGCGGGCCCCCGGAGCGGCGGACGGCCGACGGCTCAGCTGCGCAGCAGGCGGCTGATCGCGGCGGTGGCCTCGGCCACCTTGGCGTCCAGTTCGGCGCCGCCCTCCTCGGCGGCCGCGGCGACGCAGTGCCGCAGGTGCTCCTCCAGCAGGGAGAGCGCGAAGGACTGCAGCGCCTTGGTGCCGGCCGAGACCTGGGTGAGCACGTCGATGCAGTAGACGTCCTCGTCGACCATGCGCTGGAGGCCGCGGATCTGGCCCTCGATCCGGCGCAGCCGCTTGAGGTGGGCGTCCTTCTGCGCGCTGTAGCCGTGCGGGCCGTGGTGCCCGGCCGGGGCGTGGCCGGCGTGCGGGTCGGTCCCCTGCGCGTGCTCCGGCTCGGTGCGCGCTTGCGTGGTGGTCATCGGCCCCGCCTTCGTCTCAGTGCCTGGTGGCTGCGTCGGCCACCAGTGTCCAACACCGGGGCCCTCCGTGGTGTTCCGACGGCCGACCCGGCACGTGCCGCGGGGCCGGGAGCGGGGGTGCCCGGCGGTTCACCCGTCTGAGCGGCGCCCCGATCTTCCGTACGCACGACGGGGACAATCCGGGCGAGGTTCCGTCAGACTGAGGGCTCGAGTCCGCACGTGGCGGTGCGGTCCGGATCAGCCGGTGCGGCAGCCGAACGGAAGGGGAGGTTCCGGCTCCTTCCCCGGCCCCCCGTTTGCGTGATTGCGCTTGGTTGCACCTAGCATCGTTCAGTCCCTACCCCGCACATCGGAGATTTCCGTGCGTTTTAGCCTGACCCCGAAGGAGACGAGCTTCTACGACATGTTCGCCGCCGCGGCGGAGAACCTCGTCGTAGGATCGAAGCTCCTCTTGGAGCTGCTGGGATCAGACGTGTCGGCCCGTGCGGAGATCGTCGAGCGCATGCGCGCCGCCGAGCACGCCGGGGACGACACCACCCACGCCGTCTTCCACCAGCTGAACTCGTCCTTCATCACGCCCTTCGACCGCGAGGACATCTACAGCCTCGCCTCGTCGCTGGACGACATCATGGACTTCATGGAGGAGGCCGTCGACCTGGTCGTCCTCTACGACATCCAGACCCTCCCGAAGGGCATCGAGCAGCAGATCGAGGTGCTGGCGCGCGCCGCGGAGCTCACCGCCGAGGCGATGCCGAACCTGCGCAGCATGTCCAACCTCACCGAGTACTGGATCGAGGTCAACCGGCTGGAGAACCAGGCCGACCAGATCCACCGCAAGCTGCTCGCCCACCTGTTCTCCGGTCAGTACGACGCCATCGAGGTCCTCAAGCTCAAGCAGGTCGTGGACGTCCTTGAGGAGGCGGCGGACGCGTTCGAACACGTCGCCAACACGGTGGAGACCATCGCCGTCAAGGAGTCCTGACCCTCGTGGACACGGCAGCACTCATCGCCGTCATCGGCGTTGCGTTCTTCTTCACGTACACCAACGGCTTCCACGACTCGGCGAACGCGATCGCCACCTCGGTCTCCACCCGGGCGCTCACCCCCCGGGCGGCGCTGGCGATGGCCGCGGTGATGAACCTGGCCGGCGCGTTCCTCGGCAGCGGCGTGGCGCACACCGTCTCCAAGGGGATCATCGAGACCCCAACCGGCGACAAGGGCATGGTGATCCTGTTCGCCGCCCTGGTCGGGGCGATCGCCTGGAACCTGGTCACCTGGTACTTCGGCCTGCCGTCCTCCTCCTCGCACGCGCTGTTCGGCGGCATGGTGGGCGCGGCGATGGCCGGCGGCATCGAGGTGATCTGGAGCGGGGTCCTCGACAAGATCGTCATCCCGATGATCGTCTCGCCGGTGGTCGGCCTGGTCGGCGGCTTCCTGGTGATGCTGGCGATCCTGTGGATCTTCCGCCGGGCCAACCCGCACAAGGCCAAGCGCAACTTCCGGGTCGCCCAGACCGCCTCGGCCGCCGCGATGGCGCTGGCGCACGGCCTCCAGGACGCCCAGAAGACCATGGGCATCGTGGTGATGGCGCTCACCATCTCCGGCCACCAGTCCGGCAACGGGATCCCGGTCTGGGTGAAGATCTCCTGCGCGACCATGCTCTCGCTGGGCACCTACGCGGGCGGCTGGCGGATCATGCGGACGCTCGGACGCAAGATCATCGAGCTGGACCCGCCGCAGGGCTTCGCCGCCGAGGCCACCGCCGCCACGGTCATGTACGTCACCTCGTTCGTCTTCAAGGCGCCGATCTCCACCACCCACGTGATCACCGCGGCGATCATGGGCGCGGGGGCCACCAAGCGGATCCGCGCGGTGCGCTGGGGCGTCGCGAAGAACATCGTGCTCGGCTGGTTCATCACGATGCCGGCGGCCGCGCTCGTCGCGGCGCTGGTGTACTGGTTCGCCCACCTGTTCTGGGGCTGACGCCCCGCCGGGACCCGCGGAGCAGGACGCAAAGAGCAGGACGCACGAACGGACAGGGCCCGCCCCCACATCTCGGGGGCGGGCCCTTTTCCATGCCCCGCGGCGGCACCGCCATGCAGCACCACGGGACAGCTCGCGGTCCGTCACGCTCCTCGGCGCCGGCGCGCCGCCCGTGACGGGGCCGGTCTAGCCGAAGCGGCCGGAGATGTAGTCCTCGGTCGCCTGGACCTGCGGGTTGGAGAAGATCCGCTGGGTGTCGTCCAGCTCGACCAGCTTGCCCGGCTGGCCGACGCCGGCCAGGTTGAAGAAGGCGGTGCGGTCGCTGACGCGGGCCGCCTGCTGCATGTTGTGGGTCACGATGACGATGGTGAACTGCTCCTTCAGCTCGCCGATCAGGTCCTCGATGGCGAGGGTGGAGATCGGGTCGAGCGCGGAGCAGGGCTCGTCCATCAGCAGGACCTGGGGCTCGACCGCGATGGCGCGGGCGATGCACAGGCGCTGCTGCTGACCGCCGGAGAGGCCGGCCCCCGGCTTGTTCAGCCGGTTGTGGACCTCCTTCCAGAGGTTGGCGCCCTTCAGCGAGCGCTCCACCACCTCGTCCAGCACGGACTTCTTCTTCACGCCGGCGAGCCGGAGACCGGCGATCACGTTGTCGTAGATCGACATGGTCGGGAACGGGTTCGGGCGCTGGAAGACCATGCCGACCGAGCGGCGCACGGCGACCGGGTCGACGTTGGAGGCGTACAGGTTCTCGTCGTCCAGGAGGACCTTGCCCTCGACCCGGGCGCCCGGGATCACCTCGTGCATCCGGTTGAGGGTCCGCAGGAAGGTGGACTTGCCGCAGCCGGAGGGGCCGATGAAGGCGGTCACCGAGCGGGGCTCGATGCTCATCGAGATGTCCTCGATGGCCTTGGTGGTGCCGTAGAAGGCCGACAGTCCGCTGACGTCGATGCGCTTGGCCATGATCGTTGCTTCTCTCGTCTGTCTCGTACGTCAGTCGGTCGCTCAGTGCCCGCCCTTGGGCGAGCGCCAGCGCGCGATGCCCCGGGCGATGAGGTTGAGCCCCATCACGAAGGCGATCAGCACCAGCGCCGCGCCCCAGGCACGGGCGTAGCCGAAGTCGTTGTTGACCTGGGAGTACTGCAGCCAGATGTACATCGGCAGGGACTGCTGCGGTCCTTCGAACGGGTTGCCGTTGATGTAGTCGGCGCCGAACACCAGCATCATCACCGGGGCGGTCTCGCCCGTGATGCGGGCGACCGCGAGCATCACACCGGTGGTGATGCCGCCGATCGCGGTGGGGAGGACGATCCGCAGGATGGTCTTCCACTTCGGCACGCCGAGCGCGTACGAGGCCTCACGCAGCTCGTTCGGGACGAGCTTCAGCATCTCCTCGGTGGACCGGACCACGACCGGCATCATCAGGATCGCCAGCGCGAGGCTGCCCGAGAAGCCGGAGTAGCTGAAGCCCAGCGCGATGTTCCAGACCGAGAGGACGAACAGACCGGCGACGATCGACGGGATGCCCGTCATGACGTCGACGAAGAAGGTGACCGCCTTGGCGAGCGTGCCGCGGCCGTACTCGACCAGGTAGACGGCGGTCAGCAGACCGATCGGGGCGGCGATGGCGGTGGCCAGGCCGACCTGCTCCAGGGTGCCGATCAGCGCGTGGTAGATGCCGCCGCCGGGCCCGGACTGGATCACGCCCTTCATGGAGTGGCTCAGGAAGTTCCCGTCGACCACGTGGATGCCCTGCTGGACGGTGTAGACCGTCAGGGCGACCAGCGGGACGACGGCCAGGATGAAGGCGACCCAGACCACCGAGGTGGCGAGCCGGTCCTTGGCCTGCCGGTGCCCCTCGACCCGGGCCGAGAGGGTGTAGCTGACCAGGACGAAGAGCAGGCCCGAGATCAGGCCCCACTGGAGGTGGCTGGCCAGCCCGCCGAGCGCGCCGATCGCGCAGCCGAGGGCGATCGAGCCGGCGGCGACGGCGGCCGGGGTCCACTTGGGCAGGCGGTTGGCGGTCAGCGGACGGCCGACGGGTCGGGCGTCCTCGACGAGCGCGGTGACGGTCATGCGTTGGCCCCCGAGTACTCCTTGCGGCGGGCGATGATCAGTCGCGCGGCACCGTTCACCAGCAGGGTGATGACGAACAGGACGAGGCCGGAGGCCATCAGCGCGTTGCGGCCGTTGTCTCCGGCCTCGGCGAACTTCAGCGCGATGTTCTGCGCGAAGGTGCCGCCGCCCGCGTCGAGGATGTGCAGCGACAGGACGTTGCTGGCGGACAGCACCACCGCGACCGCGATGGTCTCGCCGAGCGCTCGGCCGAGGCCGAGCATCGAGGCCGAGATGATGCCGGGGCGGCCGAACGGCAGCACCGCGGTGCGGATCATCTCCCAGCGGGTCGCGCCGAGCGCGAGCGCCGCCTCCTCGTGCATCCGCGGCACCTGGCGGAACACCTCGCGGGAGACCGCGGTGATGATCGGCAGGACCATGATCGCCAGCAGGATGCCGACGGTGAACAGGTTGCGCGGGGTGCCGGTCCTGGTCTGGTCGAAGATGTACGTCCAGCCCAGGTACTCGTTGAGCCAGCTGGTCAGGCCGTCCATGTGCGGCACGAGGAAGAGCGCGCCCCAGAGGCCGTAGACGATGCTGGGGACGGCGGCGAGCAGGTCGACCAGGTAGGCGAACGGCTGGGCGATCCGGCGCGGCGCGTAGTGCGAGATGAACAGCGCGATCCCGATGGCCACCGGGACGGCGATCGCCATCGCGATGACGGCGCTGACGATGGTGCCGAAGGCCAGCACGGCGATGCCGAAGACGGGCTTCGGGGCGTCCGGCGTCCACTCGAAGGAGGTGAGGAAGTTGCCTTCGTTGGTGCTCAGGGCCAGGACCGACCGCCAGGTCAGGAACGCGGCGATGGCGGCCATGATGACCAGCAGCAGGATGCCCGAGCCCCGGGCGAGGTTCATGAAGATCTTGTCGCCGACCCGGCTGTCGCGCGGCCGGCGTTCCCTGCCTCGCGGGGCGGCAGGGGAGGATGAAGTCATTGGTCTACTCCGGTCTGGTGGTGCCGCCCCGGAAGGGGGACGGCACCATGGCGGCGGTGCCCCGGACGTGGTGCTGGGTGTGGTGCGTTCCGGTGGGGCGACCCCGGCCCCCCTCGCTCACGGGGCCGCCCCACCGGGGGTCCTGTCGGGTCAGGCCAGGGTGGCGATGACGCCGTTGACCTTGTCGGTCACGGTCTTCGGCAGCGGGACGTAGCCCTTCTCGCCGATGGCCTTCTGGCCCGCGTCGCTGGCCGTGTAGGTCAGGAAGGACTTCAGGGTGTCGAGGGTCTCGGCCTTGTTGCCCTTGTCGCAGACGATCTCGTAGGTGACCAGGACCAGCGGGTAGGAGCCCTCTTCCTTGGTCGCGTAGTCGAGCTTCAGGGCGAGGTCGCTGCCGGTGCCGGCGGCCTGGGCCTTGGCGATGGTGGTGGCGGCGTTCTCGGCGGTGGCCTCGACCGGCTTGGAGGCACCGGTGTTGATCGCGGCGCTCTTCAGGTTGTTGGTCTGGGCGTAGGCCAGCTCGACGTAGCTGATCGAGTTCTTGACCTGCTTCACCTGGGCCGAGACGCCGGCGCTGCCGTTGGCCGACTGGCCGAGCTTGCCCGTCCAGGCCTTGCCGGCCGGGTAGGACCAGGCGCCGCCGCCGGCGGCGGCGAAGTACTTGGTCAGGTTCTCGGTGGTGCCGGCGTCGTCCGAGCGGTGGAAGGTCTGGATCTCCGCGTCCGGCAGCTTGGCGCCCGGGTTCAGGGCGACGATCGCCGGGTCGTTCCACTTGGTGATCTGCGAGTCGAAGATCTTGGCGGAGGTCGGGCCGTCCAGGACCAGGTTGTCGACGCCGTCGACGTTGTAGACCAGCGAGATCAGGCCGCCGACCATCGGCAGGTCGATGCCCTGGCCGCCGGTGCAGACCGCCTTGGAGGCCTCGACCTCGGCCGGCTTGAGGGCCGAGTCGGAGCCGGCGAACTGGACCTTGCCCTGGTTGAACTGCTGGATGCCGGCACCGGAGCCGCCACCCTGGTAGTTGATCGTGGTACCGGAGCAGGCGGCGGCGAAGGTGGTCTTCCAGATGTCCATGGCCGCGCCCTGGGCGGTCGAACCGGCGGCGATCAGCGAACCGGCCTTGCCACAGTTGATCGGGCTGGCGGCGGCGGAGCCGCCGGCGCCGCCGGACGCGGTCGTGTTGTTGTTGTTGTCCGACCCGCAGGCGGCGAGCGACAGCGAGCTGACGAGCGCCATGGCACCGATCGCGAGGGCCTTGGAGCGGCCGTTCCGCTGGAGCTTCACAGGGGTTTCCCTTTCTGTGGCATTGCCCTTGGCGTGGGCCGTACGCGTACGGCCCAGCGCGGGTTCTGCTGTGGTCCGGGGCCCGTGCGGCCCTCCGGTGGTCCCGAAGTTAGGCCGGGTAAGTGACACGACAGCCGGTCGCAAGTGAACGGCGAGTGAACCTCGAACGGATGACAGGAAACTACGTCAGGTAGTAACGGTTGCGTCACGGGGAGGGCGCGGCGAGATCACTTCCACCGTTCCTTCACCGGCCCGGCCCCCGCGGCCCGCACCGGCTCCGCCCCCAGGACCGCCAGCAGGGCGTCGACCAGCAGCCGGTCCTGGTCGTGGGTGAGCCGTGCGCGCGCCTTCCCGGCCGGCAGCCACTCCAGCCGGTCCACCTCCCGGTTGGGCCGGAAGGACCCGCTCGACGGCACCGCCGCCCAGTAGCGGACCTCCTTCGGGCGGCCCTGCACCCGGTAGTGCTGGGTGGGCAACTCGGGGCCCAGCAGGCAGTGGAACCCGGTCTCCTCCCGGACCTCGCGCAGCGCCGCCTCGGCCATGCCCTCACCGGCTTCGAGCTTGCCCTTCGGCAAGCTCCAGTCGTCGTACTTGGGCCGGTGGACCAGCGCGATCCGCGGCCGCCCCAGCCGGCCGCTCTTCTTCGGCCGGCCCGGCAGCCACAGCACCGCGCCCGCCGCCAGGATCACCGGGCCGTGCCCCGCACCGGCCGCCGCCCGGCCGGTGCGCGGGCGCTCGCCCACCTCAGACCGTCCGGGGTGCGACGGAGTGCCCCCAGGCGTCGGCCGGGACGAGCTCCAGCCAGCCGTCCGGGCCGGGCGGCAGGTCCGGCCAGCGGCGGCCGACGGCGTACCGCGCCGACTCCACCTCCAGCCGCTGGTCGGCGTGCACCACGCCCAGCACGTACGCGGTCGCCGGGGTGATCCGCGGGGTGCGCGCCGCGGTGGCGGCGGTGACGGCGGCGTCCGCCGCCTCCTGCTGCCGGTCCAGCACCGCGTCCAGCCCGTCCAGCTCGGAGGACGCGCGGCCGCACACCTCCAGCGCGTACCGGGCCCGCTTCACCAGGATCCGCAACCGCGCCCAGGGCGCGTCGTCGGCGGCCAGCGCGGTGTCCGCGTCCGTCGCCCCGCGGGACGCCGGCACCGCGCCCAGCCGGCGCAGCCCGTCCCCGCCGTACGGCGTCGCGGCCCGCTGCAGCGGCAGCTGCTGGGCGCCCGCGGACAGTGCGGCGAACGCGGCGGCGGCCTGCGGCAGCAGCACCGCCGGGGCCCGGCCGTCCGCCGAGTCCAGCAGCGGCGCCTCGCCGACCAGCAGGGTCATCCGGTCCGCCAGCGCGTGCAGCCGGGCGGAGCGGAGCTCCTGGAGCACGGTGGAGTGCGCCCTGGTCCGGGCCAGCGTCAGCTGCCGGTCCAGCAGCGCGCGCGCCTTGGGGGCGCCCGCGTGGCCGGCCAGCATGCCCGTCCCATCCGGGTCGGTGCCGCTCAGCAGGTCCAGCGCGCCCAGCAGCCGGGCCGAGCGGCGGACGTAGCCGGGCTCCAGCGCCAACAGGTTGAGCAGCCAGCGCAGCTCGGTGCGGGACTCCTGCGCCCAGGTCTGCTCGAAGACCGGGCCGAAGGTGTGCAGCAGCCCGCCGATCCGCCGGACGGCCCGCAGCAGGTCCGAGGTGCCGGCCGACGGGACGGTCGAGGCCGTCCCGGGTCTGGCACCGACCTCCCCCACCGCCAGCGGCAGCGCGCGCAGGAAGGCGCCGGCCTGGACGGTGAGGTGGCGGGAGAGGATGTCCCCGGCGGTCGCTGTGGAGGCCGCCTGGGCCGTCATCGGCGCTTCGGTCATGGCGTGGTAGATCCCCGTTCCCCCGGGGCGGTCCCCCGGAGCTGGTGGCCGACCGCCGGAACAGGTCCCCTTCGGGCCTCGAAGGGCCCGACTGCTCCGGCGGTTCGCATCAGTGGGCGCGTCAGCGCGAGGTGGCGGCCCTGCGGCGCTGGCGCGAGTCGATCAGCAGGTCCTGGACGTGTCGCAGCGGCCGGCCCTCGGCGTCCTGCGAGTGCCGGGTCCAGGCGCCGTCCGGCCCCAGGTGCCAGGACTCGGTCTCGTCCGACGCCCCGAGGTCGATCAGCCCGGACAGCTCGGCGCGGTGCGCCGGATCGGTGATCCGCAGCAGCGCCTCGATCCGGCGGTCCAGGTTGCGGTGCATCATGTCGGCGCTGCCGATCCAGACCTCCGGATCGCCGTTGTTGCCGAACACGAAGATCCGGGAGTGCTCCAGGAAGCGGCCCAGGACGCTGCGGACCCGGATGTTCTCGCTCAGCCCGGGCACGCCCGGGCGGATCGCGCAGATCCCGCGCACCCAGACGTCCACCGGCACCCCGGCCTGGGAGGCCCGGTACAGCGCGTCGATCACGGCCTCGTCGACGATCGAGTTGACCTTGACCTTCACGTAGGCCGGGCGACCCGCCCGGTGGTGGGCGATCTCGTTGTGGATCCGCGCGACCAGCCCGTCGCGCAGGCCGCGCGGGGCGGTCAGCAGACGGCGGTAGGACTCGCGGCGCGAGTAGCCGGAGAGCCGGTTGAACAGGTCCGAGAGGTCCGCGCCGACCTGCGGGTCGGAGGTGAGCAGACCGAGGTCCTCGTACAGCCGGGCCGTCTTCGGGTGGTAGTTGCCGGTGCCGACGTGCGAGTAGCGGCGCAGGGTGTCGCCCTCCTGCCGGACCACCAGCGAGAGCTTGCAGTGCGTCTTCAGCCCGACCAGGCCGTACACCACGTGGCAGCCGGACTCCTCCAGCTTGCGGGCCCACTTGATGTTGGCCTGCTCGTCGAAGCGCGCCTTGATCTCGACCAGCACCAGCACCTGCTTGCCGGACTCGGCCGCGTCGATCAGCGCGTCGACGATCGGCGAGTCGCCGGAGGTGCGGTACAGGGTCTGCTTGATCGCCAGCACGTCCGGGTCGGCGGCGGCCTGCTCCAGGAAGGCCTGCACCGAGGTGGAGAAGCTGTCGTACGGGTGGTGCAGCAGGACGTCGCGCTCGCGCATCGCGGCGAAGATGTCCGGCTGGGAGGCCGACTCGACGTCGGTCAGCCCGCGGGCCGTGCCGGCCACGAACTTCGGGTACTTGAGCTCCGGGCGGTCCAGCTCGGCGATCCCGAACAGCCCGGTCAGGTCCAGCGGCCCGGGCAGCGGGAAGACCTCCGCCTCGGTGATGTTCAGCTCCCGCACCAGCAGGTCCAGGATGTACGGGTCGATCGACTCCTCGACCTCCAGCCGGACCGGCGGGCCGAAGCGCCGCCGCATCAGCTCCTTCTCCAGGGCCTTGAGGATGTTCTCGGTGTCGTCCTCCTCCACCTCCAGGTCCTCGTTGCGGGTGACGCGGAAGGCGTGGTGGGCCAGCACCTCCATCCCCGGGAAGAGCTCCTCCAGGTGGGCGCCCATCACGTCCTCCAGCGGGACGTACCGCTGGGGCGAGGCCTCCAGGAAGCGGGCCAGCGACTGCGGCACCTTGACCCGCGCGAAGTGCTTGTGCCCGGAGACCGGGTTGCGCACCACGACGGCCAGGTTCAGCGAGAGTCCCGATATGTACGGGAAGGGGTGCGCCGGGTCGACGGCCAGCGGGGTCAGCACGGGGAAGATCTTCTGCCGGAACAGCGTGTGCAGCCGGGCCTGCTCCTTCTCGGCCAGCTCCGACCAGCGGACCACCTCGATGCCCTCGGCGGCGAGGTCCGGCAGCACCTCCTGCTGGAAGGCGGCGGCGTGGCGGGCCATCAGCTCGCGCGAGCGGGTCCAGATCAGGTCCAGCACCTCGCGCGGCTGGAGGCCGGACGCGCTGCGCTGGGCGACGCCGGTGGCGATCCGGCGCTTGAGGCCGGCCACCCGGACCATGAAGAACTCGTCCAGGTTGCTCGCGAAGATCGCCAGGAACTTCGCCCGCTCCAACAGCGGGATGCCCGGGTCCTCGGCCAGCTCCAGGACCCGCTCGTTGAACGCGAGCCAACTGCGCTCGCGGTCCAGGAAGCGGCCCTGCGGCAGCGCTTCGAACTCCTCGTCGTCCGTGGCCGGCAGCTCCGGCGGGATCCCCAGCGCACCGGACATCCGGGCCGTGGGCGACAGCGGGGCAGAGACGGGGCGGGGGATGCTCATGGGCTCCAGCTCCTCCAGCAGCAGGACGGCGTCCGGACGCGATGGGCTCTGCGGGCCGTCGCCCTCGCCCCGGGCCGGACCCGGGGACAGCACCCACCCTCCGGGCGCGGTCCGTACAGGACCGGCCGGTGCGTGGCGGTCGACTCTGCACGAGCGAGACACTACGGACTTCATCCTGTGATCTTCGCGGCAGCAATTGAATCCACGGTAAACACCGCATGGCCGGGAGGAAAGCTGAGTCGGTCGGAGCAAGGGGCGTCGCCGTCCCGGCCCCTGTCCCGGCCGCTGTCCCGGCCCCTGTCCGCTCCTTGGTCCGCTCCCTGGTCCGCAACCGTTCCGGAGGCGGTCCGGCCGGTTGCGGCTAGGCCGGGTGGGGCGCCCGGTACGGGGCCCGGTACATGAGGTCCACCTCGTGAACGGTGAATCCCAGGCGTTCGTACACCCGCACGGCCACCGGGTTGTCGGCGTCGACGTAGAGGAGGACGGCGCCCAGTCCGCGCTCGCCGGCGCCGGTGCCGGTCAGGTGGCGAAGACCCGCCGCGGTCAGCGCCCGGCCGAGGCCGCTGCCCTGCTCCGCCGGGTCCACGCCGACCACGTACACCTCGCCGAGCTCGGGCTCGGTGGCGGTGGCCGGGTGCACCTTGGTCCAGTGGAAGCCGACCACCTTGCCGTCCCGGGTGGCGAGGAAGAAGCCGGCCGGGTCGAACCAGGGCTCGGCGATCCGCTCGGCCAGGTCCTGCTCGGTCCAGGTGCCCTGCTCGGGGTGGTGGGCGAAGGCCAGGGCGTTCAGCCGCAGCCACTCGGCGTCGTCCTCCCCCGGGCGGAAGGTGCGGAGCTCGATGCCCGCGGGGACGACCATATCCTCGGTCTGCGGGCCGGACCGGCGCATCTGGCGCAGTTCGCGGACCAGCTCCGCGCCGTACGCCTCGGCCAGGTGCCGGGCCGCCGGGTGTCCGCCGTGCACCCAGAAGTCCACCGCTTCGCGCCCCGCACGGTGGGCCTGCGCCAGGACGGCGTCCACCAGCGGGCGGGCCAGGCCGCGACCGCGGACGGCAGGATCGACCACCAGCTCGGCGGCGGGGTTGGCGGCCGGGTTCTCCGGCACCTCCAGCTGGCCGTAGCCGAGAACGGTTCCGGCTTCGGAACCGGTCTCCACGAGATGGACGACGCCCGGGCGCGGAGTCTCCGCGTTCCGCAGCCGGAGCCGGCCCTGCTCGGACACGGCGGCCCGGCCGTCCACCGCCTGGGCCTCCGCCAGAACACGCAGGGCGCCGTCGCGCTGCGCGGGCCGGAGCACATCGTTCGCAATGACCGCTGTCTGATCGTCCATGCCCTGACGATACGTCACCGGAAATGCGAAGAACCCCCATCCGGGACCCGGATGGGGGTTCTTCAGAAGAATTGTTCGGCGGCGTCCTACTCTCCCACAGGGTCCCCCCTGCAGTACCATCGGCGCTGTAAGGCT
>NZ_JBHVET010000039.1:0-24429 GCF_042802135.1 Kitasatospora sp. NPDC057512 | reverse complement strand
CGGCCGCTCCGCCGTGGCGTGCCCGGCCACCGGCTTCTCGCCGGTCGGCCCGACGTTCTCCCGGCGGCGCAGGTAGCGCTCGAACTCGCGGGCGATGGCGTCGCCGGAGGCCTCCGGCAGCTCCGCGGTGTCCTGCGCCTCCTCCAGCTGCTGGACGTACTCGGCCACCTCGCTGTCCTCGGCGGCCAGCTGGTCCACGCCGAGCTGCCAGGCCCGGGCGTCCTCGGCGAGCTCGCCCGGCGGGATGCGCAGGTCCAGCAGGTCCTCCAGCTTGTTGACCAGGGCCAGGGTGGCCTTCGGGTTCGGCGGCTGCGAGACGTAGTGCGGCACCGCGGCCCAGAGCGTCACGGCCGGCACCCCGGCGTGGGTGCAGGCCTCCTGGAGCACCCCGACGATGCCGGTGGGGCCCTCGTAGCGGCTCTCCTCCAGGTCCAACCGGCGAGCCAGGTCCGGATCGGAGGTGACCCCGCTGACGGGCACCGGGCGGCTGTGCGGGGTGTCCCCGAGCAGGGCGCCCAGGATCACCACCAGCTCGACGCCCAGCTCGTGGGCGAAGCCCAGCAGCTCGTTGCAGAACGAGCGCCAGCGCATGCTCGGCTCGATGCCGCGGACCAGCACGACGTCCCTGGTCGTCGGCTCCGTCACCCGGATCACCGAGAGCCGGGTGGTCGGCCAGGTGATCCGGCGGATGCCGCCGTCCAGCCAGACCGTGGGCCGGTTGACCTGGAAGTCGTAGTAGTCCTCCGCGTCCAGCGCGGCGAACACCTTGCCGTTCCAGGTCTCGTCGAGATGTGCCAGAGCCGCGGAGGCGGCGTCGCCCGCGTCGTTCCAGCCCTCGAAGGCGCAGACCATCACCGGGTCGATCAACTCGGGAACATCTTCCAGCTCGATCACCCAGCGTCTCCCTCCGGTCGGCGGTCGGACCTGCGCCGCCCCGGCTGGCCTGCCGGGGCGCCGACGGGCCGGCTGCCGACTGTCGAACCTCTCGTCTCCCATGGAACGCCTCGCTCCATGGTCCCTACCTGCCCAGCCTACGGGCTTTGATGCGCACCGCGGCCGGGCACCGGGACAGTCTGGGGGAGCGGACCGCCGGGATCCACCGGTTATCGGCGGCGCCGGAGCTGACGGTCCGTCAGGCGTTCACCAGGGGCGGAGCGTGTTCGAACGGCGACGCGGCGTGCCGCCGCCGCCCGGCGCACGGGCCCGCCGGGCGGGCTACTCCGGGTCCACCCAGCCGTCGCGGTACGCCGCCCAGTGCTCGGGCAGCGCGGCGAAGTCCACGTACAGCGCGACGCCGAAGCCGGCCCGCCGCAGGTCCTCCCGGCCCAGGCCCAGCCGGACGCCCCGGACGGCGGCCCGGGCGGTCTCGGCGTCGCCCCAGTGCCCCCACTTGTCGTCCCAGAAGAACGGCAGGCCCATCAGCAGGTCCACGTCGGCCGGGGTGGCCCGCAGGGCGAGTTCGGTCTGCCGGGCGACGTAGCCGCCGTACAGCGGCTCGGTGGGCATCGAGGTGTCGTAGCTCATCACCGCGATCTGGTCGACCCGGCGGGCGGTCTCGGTGAAGTACGCCTGGTCCCACCACTTGCCGTGGTCGGTGAGCAGGATGCCGGCCGTGTGCAGGCCCGGGACCGGGTCGATCTGCGGGGCCGCCACCGACAGCTTGGCGCCGCGCGCCGCGGTGACCGGGCGGACCTGGTCGAGCAGGGCCAGCCAGCCCGCCGAACCCGGGCGGATCGGCTCCATGTCGAAGTGCACCCCGTCGAAGCCCAGGTCCAGCACCTGGCGGGCGGAGGCGGTGACCCGGTCCCGGGTCGGGCCGTCCTCCAGGTCCAGGGCGTCCTTCTCCGGCTTGACCTCGTCGCCCAGCCAGCTCTGCAGCCGTACGCCGGGCAGCTCCCGGTGCACGGTGTCGGTGAACCAGCGGCCGCGGGGGTGGACGGTGGGCGGCAGCGAGCCGTCGTGCTCCAGCGGGCCGGTGTGCACGTAGAGGTCCCGGATTCCGGTGCCGGCCAGCTGCCGGCCCAGCGCGGCCACGTCGGCCTCGGTCTTGCGGCCGTCCACCCAGGCGTGGCCGAGCCAGAGCGCGTCCCGGCCCCGGGTGCGGGCGTCGGCGGCGGGCTCGCCGGTGTAGTGCAGCCGGAACACCACGAACACCGAGCCCAGCGCGGTGGCCGGCACGGCCGCCACCAGTACCAGGGCCAGCAGTGACCGGCGCCACCACGACCATGCCCGCCAGTGGTCGCGCAGCACGCGGAACGGGGCCGTCAGGGCCCGACCGGCTCGCTGCGCGGAGGTCCCGAATCGGGCCACGCGCTTGCTCCCCCCTTGCGGTCGAACGCTCAGGATACGGAATGGAACGGCGGGCCGACCCGTGGGCCGGATACCCTGGCCACGTGCGGGCCCGAGCAAGCGGGTCCGCAAAGCCGACAGCCGTCGCACCAGGGAGAAGCCCATGGCCACAGCAGCCACCCCGTCCATCACTCAGCAGAACCGTGCGAACGCGCTGCGTGAAGCGCTCGCCACCCGGGTGGTGGTCGCCGACGGAGCCATGGGCACCATGCTCCAGGCGCAGGACCCGACGCTGGAGGACTTCCAGAACCTCGAAGGCTGCAACGAGGTCCTCAACATCACCCGCCCGGACATCGTCCGGTCCGTCCACGAGGCCTACTTCGGGGTGGGCGTGGACTGCGTGGAGACCAACACCTTCGGCGCCAACTTCAGCGCCCTCGGCGAGTACGAGATCGCGGAGCGGATCTTCGAGCTGTCCGAGTCCGGCGCCCGGATCGCCCGCGAGGTGGCCGACGCCCATGCCGCCGCCGACGGCCGCACCCGCTGGGTGCTCGGCTCGATCGGCCCCGGCACCAAGCTGCCGACGCTCGGCCACGCCCCGTACGAGACGCTGCGCGACGGGTTCCAGCAGAACGCGGCCGGCCTGATCGCCGGCGGCGCCGACGCGCTGCTGGTCGAGACCAGCCAGGACCTGCTGCAGACCAAGGCCGCCATCCTGGGCTCCAAGCGGGCCCTGGCCGAGGCCGGCCTGGACCTGCCGGTGCTGGTGCAGGTGACGGTGGAGACCACCGGCACCATGCTGCTCGGCTCGGAGATCGGCGCCGCGCTCACCGCGCTGGAGCCGCTCGGCGTCGACTACATCGGCCTCAACTGCGCCACCGGCCCGGCCGAGATGAGCGAGCACCTGCGCTACCTGGCCAAGAACGCCCGGATCGGCCTGTCCTGCATGCCGAACGCGGGCCTGCCGGTGCTCGGCAAGGACGGCGCCCACTACCCGCTCTCCCCGGCCGAACTGGCCGACGCCCACGACGTGTTCACCCGCGAGTACGGCCTCTCGCTGGTCGGCGGCTGCTGCGGCACCACCCCCGAGCACCTGCGCCAGGTGGTCGAGCGGGTCCAGGGCCGCCCGATCGCCCCGCGCGACCCGCGCCCCGAGCCCTCGGCGGCCTCGCTGTACCAGGCCGTGCCGTTCCGCCAGGACACCTCGTACCTGGCGATCGGCGAGCGCACCAACGCCAACGGTTCGAAGAAGTTCCGCGAGTCGATGCTGGCCGGCGACTGGCAGGCCTGCGTGGAGATCGCCCGCGACCAGATCCGGGACGGCTCCCACCTGCTGGACCTCTGCGTGGACTACGTCGGCCGCGACGGCGTCGCCGACATGAAGGAGATCGCGGGCCGGCTGGCCACCGCCTCCACCCTGCCGATCGTGCTGGACTCCACCGAGCCGCCCGTGCTGCGGGCCGGCCTGGAGGCGCTCGGCGGCCGCGCGGTGCTCAACTCGGTCAACTACGAGGACGGCAACGCCCCCGACTCGCGCTTCGGCCGGATCGCCTCGCTGGCCCGCGAGCACGGCGCCGGTCTGATCGCGCTGACCATCGACGAGCAGGGCCAGGCCCGCACCGCCGAGCTGAAGGTCGAGATCGCCGAGCGGCTGATCGCCGAACTCACCGCCGACTACGGCATCGACGAGGGCTCCATCCTGGTCGACTGCCTCACCTTCACCCTGGCCACCGGCCAGGAGGAGTCCCGCCGGGACGGCATCGAGACCATCGAGGCGATCCGCGAGCTCAAGCGCCGCCACCCCGCGGTGCAGACCACCCTGGGCCTGTCCAACATCTCCTTCGGCCTCAACCCAGCCGCCCGGGTGGTGCTCAACTCGGTCTTCCTGCACGAGTGCGTGGAGGCCGGCCTGGACTCGGCGATCGTGCACGCCTCCAAGATCCTGCCGATCTCCCGCATCCCGGAGGACCAGCGCGAGGCCGCGCTCGACCTGGTCTACGACCGCCGCCGGGACGGCTACGACCCGCTGCAGCGCCTGCTGGAGCTGTTCGAGGGCGTCTCCGCCGCCTCGGTGAAGGCCTCCAAGGCCGAGGAGCTGGCCGCCCTCCCGCTGGAGGAGCGGCTGCAGCGCCGGATCATCGACGGCGAGCGCAACGGCCTGGAGGCCGACCTGGACGAGGCGCTGGCCGGGCGCCCGGCCCTGGAGATCATCAACGACACCCTGCTGGCCGGCATGAAGGTGGTCGGAGAGCTCTTCGGCTCCGGCCAGATGCAGCTGCCGTTCGTGCTCCAGTCCGCCGAGGTGATGAAGACCGCGGTGGCCCACCTGGAGCCGTACATGGAGAAGTCCGACAGCGAGGGCAAGGGCACCATCGTGCTGGCCACCGTCAAGGGCGACGTCCACGACATCGGCAAGAACCTGGTCGACATCATCCTGTCCAACAACGGCTACAACGTGGTCAACCTGGGCATCAAGCAGCCGGTCTCGGCGATCCTGGACGCCGCGCAGGAGCACAACGCGGACGTGATCGGGATGTCCGGCCTGCTGGTGAAGTCCACCGTGATCATGAAGGAGAACCTGGAGGAGCTGAACCAGCGCAAGCTGGCCGCGAGCTTCCCGGTGATCCTCGGCGGCGCCGCGCTCACCCGGGCCTACGTCGAGCAGGACCTGCACGAGATCTACGAGGGCGAGGTCCGCTACGCCCGGGACGCCTTCGAGGGCCTGCGGCTGATGGACGCGCTGATCGCGGTCAAGCGCGGCGTGCCCGGCGCGGCCCTGCCGGAGCTCAAGCAGCGCCGGCACGCCCGGGTCGAGGTGGAGGAGCCGGAGCCCGAGGTGAACCTCGGCCAGATCCGCTCCGACGTCGCCGTCGACAACGCCGTGCCCGTCCCGCCGTTCTGGGGCGACCGGATCGTCAAGGGCATCCCGTTCGCGGACTACGCCTCCTGGCTGGACGAGGACGCGCTGTTCAAGGGGCAGTGGGGCCTGAAGGCGGCCCGCTCCGGCGAGGGCCCCTCGTACGAGGAGCTGGTGGAGACCGAGGGCCGGCCGCGGCTGCGGGCCTGGCTGGACCGCCTGCAGACCGAGGGCTGGCTGGAGGCCGCCGTGGTCTACGGCTACTACCCGGCCAACTCCAAGGGCGACGACCTGATCGTCTTCCACGAGGACGGCACCGAGCGCACCCGCTTCACCTTCCCGCGCCAGCGGCGCGGGCGCCGGCTCTGCCTGGCCGACTTCTTCCGCCCGGAGGAGTCCGGGGTGCGGGACGTGGTGGGCCTCCAGGTGGTCACCATGGGCAACCGGATCTCCGAGGCGGCCAACGAGCTGTTCGCCGAGAACTCCTACCGGGACTACCTGGAGCTGCACGGCCTCTCGGTGCAGCTGGCCGAGGCGCTGGCCGAGTTCTGGCACGCGCGGGTCCGCTACGAGCTGGGCTTCTCCGGCGAGGACCCGCAGGACGTCAAGGACATGTTCGCGCTCAAGTACCGCGGCGCCCGCTTCTCGCTCGGCTACGGGGCCTGCCCCGAGCTGGAGGACCGGGCCAAGATCGCCGAGCTGCTGAAGCCGGAGCGGATCGGCGTGGTGCTCTCCGAGGAGTTCCAGCTCCACCCGGAGCAGTCCACCGACGCGATCGTGATCCACCACCCGGAGGCGAAGTACTTCAACGCCCGGTAACCCCCGGTTCCCTCCGCATTCGCTCTTTCCGGACGAAGCGGGCGTATCCTTGATGATCCTGAACGGGCCGGTCCGCTCACCTGCGGGCCGGCCCGTGCCTTCCCCGGGGCCGCCCGGGCCTGCCGGAAGGACCCCCGCCATGACCACCAGCCCCACCGCCACGCGCATCCTCGACCACGGGGACGACCGCGGGCTCCAGGCGGTGCTGCTGGACATGGACGGGACGCTGGTGGACACCGAGGACTTCTGGTGGCAGGCCGAGGCCTCGCTCTTCGCCGAGCTGGGCCACGAGCTGGACGAGGCGGACCGCGCCCACGTGGTCGGCGGTCCGATGGCCAGGGTGATGGAGTACCTGGTCGCCCGGACCGGGGCGGACATCGCGCCGGCGGACCTCGGCGTGCTGGTCAACCAGCGCTTCGTCGACCTGCTGGCCGGCGGCGTGCCGCTCATGCCGGGCGCCGAGCGGCTGCTCAACACCCTTGCCGCGCACGGCATCCCGGCCGCCCTGGTGTCCGCCTCGCACCGGCACGTGATCGACATCGTGCTGCGCTCGCTGGGCGCCCACCACTTCGCCTTCAGCATCGGCGGGGACGAGGTGCCGCGCACCAAGCCGTTCCCGGACCCGTACCTTGAGGCGGCCCGGCGGCTGGGCGCGGAGCCGGCCCGCTGCGTGGTGGTCGAGGACACCCCGACCGGGGTGCGGGCGGGCGAGGCGGCCGGCTGCCCGGTGATCGCGGTGCCCTCGGTGGCGGCGATCGAGCCGGCTCCGGGGCGGCTGGTGGTGTCCTCGCTGGAGCAGGTCGACCTCGACCTGCTGCGCTCCCTGGTCGCCTCGCGGGTGTGATTGTCGTCTCATTGCGAGGCGGCTCTACTCGCCGGTACGAGGCCCGGCGAGCCCCCGGATCGGCGCTGCCGGGGGAGAAAACGGTCATTGGCTGACAACTCGTCGGGTGCGCGGTGATGCCCTGAACGACCGTGTCCCAAACGTCATCTGCACGGGTACCGGTCGTGCGTGTTCGATATGGCACGCTACTCCAGTTCGTGCCACCCAGAAGGACGCGCCTCGTGAAGACTTCAGCTGAACGCCTGGCAGTACTCGGTTGCGCCGGCCTGGTCGCCGTGTCGGTGGCGGGTTGCGGATCGGTGACCGACGTGGTCAAGGGGGACAGCGGCAAGTCCATCACCATGGGCACCAGTCAGCTGACCGGTGTCCTGGATCCGGCCGCCGCCTACGACTCCGGCTCCTGGCTGCTGCTGCGCAACACCTTCCAGTCGCTGCTCACCTTCCAGGCCGCCGCCAGCGCGCCCTCCCCGGACGCCGCGCAGTCCTGCGAGTTCACCAGCGCCGAGGCCACCGAGTACCACTGCACCCTGAAGCCCGGTCTGAAGTTCTCCAACGGGCACCCGATGACGGCCCAGGACGTGGTCTTCTCGATCGAGCGCACCAAGAAGATCCACGACGAGAACGGCCCGGTCGAACTGCTGGACTCGATCAAGTCCGTCGAGGCCAAGGGCGACAACGAGGTGCTCTTCCACCTCTCCACGCCCGACGCCACCCTGCCGGCCAAGCTGGCCAGCCCGGCCGGCGCCATCGTGGACCACCAGGTCTACCCCGCCGACAAGGTCCTCCCCAACGACAAGCTGATCGGCTCCGGCCCGTACCGGATCGACTCGGTCGAGAACCTGAACGGCGGCAAGCAGCTGGGCAAGGTCGTGCTGTCGGCCAACGACAAGTACGGCGGCGAGGCCAAGCTCCGGAACAACAAGTTCACCGTGCGGTACTTCGACAAGGCCGAGGACCTGAAGACCGCGCTGGACAAGAGCGAGATCGACCTCACCGACAACAGCCTGGAGCCGAACACCGCCGCCCAGGTCCGCTCCGACCAGCAGGGCGGCAAGGCCGACCTCCAGGTGACCGAGGGCGACAGCAACGACACCCGTTCGCTGGTCCTCAACACCAAGGACCCGCTGATGAGCAACGTCGCGGTCCGCCAGGCCGTCGCCCAGATGATGGACCGCAAGGCGCTGGCCCGCGACGTCTTCGCCCGCACCGTCCAGGCGCTCTACTCCATGGTCCCGGCCGGCCTGCCCGGCCACACCACGGCCTTCTTCGACCGCTACGGCGACCAGGACGTGAACAAGGCCAAGAAGATCCTGACCGACGCCAAGGTCCAGATCCCGGTCAAGTTCACGCTGACCTGGTCCCGTTCGCGGGCCGGCAGCAACGAGGCCGAGACGCTGAAGAAGCAGCTGGAGACCGGCGGCCTGTTCCAGGTGACGCTCGCCCAGGAGCCGGACTGGGACTCGTACCGCAAGGGCTGGGCCGAGAGCAAGTACCAGGCGTACATCATCGGTTGGTTCGCCGACTACCCGGACCCGGACAACTACCTCGCCCCGCTGCTGGTCAACGGCGGTGCCTACCACCACGGTTGGGACGACCCGCGGATCAGCGGCCGGCTGGTGCCGGAGGGCCTCAAGCAGACCGACCGCAGCGCCGCGGCCGGCACCTACGCGCAGATCCAGCAGATCGAGGCGGAGAACGTGCCGCTGATCCCGCTGTACCAGAACAAGTCCTTCTTCGCGGCCCGCTCGTACGTCACCGGCGTCGAGACCACCGTCGACACCACCGGCTACTTCCGCTTCTGGGAGATCAGCCGGAACAACAAGTAGCGCCCGCAGGACGGCGGCCCGCCCGCTTCCCCGTCGGTACGGGGGAGCCGGACGGGCCGCCGTGACGTTTCCGCGGCCCGGTGGGGCCGCCGCTGGCCCGCTACAGGGCGCCCGGGCGCACCAGCCCGCTCTCGTACGCGTACACCGCCGCCTGCACCCGGTCGCGCAGCTGGAGCTTGGTCAGCACATGGCCCACGTGGGTCTTCACGGTGGTCTCGCTGACGAACAGCTCGGCCGCGATCTCCGCGTTCGACAGCCCGCGCGCCACCAGCTTCAGCACCTCCAGCTCGCGCTCGGTCAGCGCGCCCAGCGCCTGCGGCGGCGCCTCGTCGCCCGAGGGCAGCTTGGTGGCGTACATGTCCAGCAGCCGGCGGGTGATGCTCGGCGCCAGCATCGCCGCGCCGTCCGCGACCACCCGGATCGCCTGCACCAGCTCCTCGGCCGGGACGTCCTTCAGCAGGAAGCCGCTGGCGCCCGCGCGCAGCGCCTCCACCACGTACTCGTCCAGGTCGAAGGTGGTCAGCACCAGCACCTTGGCCGGGCCGTCCCGCCCCGGGCCGGCGATCCGGCGGGTCGCCTCGACGCCGTCCATCCTGGGCATCCGGATGTCCATCAGCACCACGTCGGGCTGCAGCGCCCGCACCTGGTCCAGCGCCTGCTGGCCGTCACCGGCCTCGCCGACCACCACCAGGTCGGACTCGGCCTCCAGAATCATCCGGAAACCGGTGCGCAGCAGCGGCTGGTCGTCGACCAGCAGCACTCGGATCGTCACCTAGGACTCCTTGCTCATCGGATCCCCCGTGGGATCGCTTTCATCCGACGTACGGCTCAGCGGCAGCGGGTACGGCGGCGGGGTGCCGCCGAACTCCGGGCAGCTGGCCTGGTGGTCGCACCAGTCGCAGAGGCGGTTGCGGGTCGCCGGGAAGTCCCCGGTGGCCACCGCGTGGCCGATCCGCTCCCACAGTGCCCGGAGCTTGCGCTCCACCGCGAGCAGGTCCGCCTCGTCCGGGTCGTAGCTGACCACGTCCCCGCCCCCGCCGAGGTAGACCAGCTGGAGGCGCTTGGGGATCACGCCCTTCCAGCGCCACACCACCAGGGCGTAGAACTTCATCTGGAACATCGCCTTGCCCTCGAAGTCCCGCGAGGGCGCCCGGCCGGTCTTGTAGTCCACCAGCCGGACCTCGCCGGTCGGGGCGACGTCCACCCGGTCGATGTAGCCGCGCAGCAGCAGCCCCGAATCCAGGGCCGTCTCCACGTACAGCTCCCGCTCCACCGGGTGCAGCCGGGTCGGGTCCTCCAGCCGGAACCACTGGCCGACCAGCTTCTCGGCGTCCGCCAGCCAGCGGGTGAGCGCCGCACCGTCCGGGTCGTCCGGGAACAGCGAGCCGAGCTCCGGGCGCTCGCCCAGCAGCCGCTCCCACTGCGGGCGCAGCAGGCCCAGCGCCCGGTCCGGCGTCCGCTCGGCCGCCGGGCTGTCGAACAGCCGCTCCAGCACCGCGTGCACCAGCGTGCCCCGGGTCGCCGCCGAGCTCGGCGGCTCGGGCAGCCGGTCGATCACCCGCAGCCGGTACAGCAGGGGACAGGTGAGGAAGTCCCCCGCTCGGGACGGGGAGAGCCCGGTCGGGGGTGCCGCCGGGCGCCCGGCGGCACTGCTGGTCTGGGTGTGCTGCATGGCTACGACCCTATTGCCCTTTGCTGTCATCCCGCTGCCACGGTGCTGCCACGGCCGCCGGTGAGTGGGTATGAAGGCAGAAGGAGGGCCGCGCAGCGCCGGGGGGCCGCGATCACGTAGCGTGGGCGCACCGGGCACGACGGGGGAGACGACCGAAGGGATCACGGTGAGCGACAGCAGGGGGCAGCAGCCCTCCGACCGGCCACCGCAGGCGGGCGACGGGCGCCCGGCCGCGCCGCCGCCCGAGCGCCGCGGCGGCATCCTGATGGGCCGGCCCTTCGGCGTGCCCATCTACGTCACCCCCTCCTGGTTCGTCATCGCCGCGCTGATCACCTGGGTGTTCGGCGGACAGCTGGGCGACGTGCTGCCCGACCTCGGCGGGGCCCGCTACCTGGTCGCGTTCTTCTTCGCGGTCGCCTTCTACGCCTCCGTCCTGGTGCACGAGCTCGCCCACACCCTGGTCGCACTGCGCTACAAGCTCGGGGTGCGGCGGATCCAGCTCCAGTTCTTCGGCGGGGTCTCCGAGATCGAGAACGAGGCGGAGAGCCCCTGGCGGGAGTTCTGGCTGGCCTTCGTCGGCCCGCTGCTCTCGCTGCTGCTCGGCGGCGTGTTCTACCTGGGGGTGCGGGCGGTGGAGCTGTCCACCGTGCCCGGGGTGCTGCTCACCGGCCTGATGGTCTCCAACCTGGTGGTCGCCGCCTTCAACCTGCTGCCCGGCCTGCCGCTGGACGGCGGCCGGATGCTGCGCGCGGTCGTCTGGGCGGTCACCGGCCGGCCGATGACCGGCACGGTGGCCGCCGCCTGGGTCGGCCGCGGGCTGGCCGTCGCCGTGCTGATCGGCCTGCCGCTGCTGAGCGCCGCCCGCGGGGTCGAGCGCACCACCACCGACACCCTGGTGGACGCGGTGCTCGCCGCGGTGCTCGCCGCGATCATCTGGAACGGCGCCACCGGCAGCCTGCGCAACGCCCGGCTCAAGGAGGTGCTGCCCTCCCTGCGGCTGCGCGAACTGGCCCGGCGGGCCGTCGAGGTCACCGCCGACACCCCGCTCGGCGAGGCGCTGCGCCGCGCCCGCGAGGCCGGGGCCGGCGCGGTGATCGTGGTGGACGGCCGGGGCGAGCCGATCGCCCTCGTACGGGAGTCCGCCGTCCGCTCGGTGCCCGAGCACCGCCGCCCCTGGGTGGCCGTCGGCCCGCTCGCCCGCGACCTCGAACCCGGGCTGCGGCTGGACGCCGACCTCGGCGGCGAGGACCTGCTGCGGGCCGTCCAGGCCACCCCGGCGGGGGAGTACCTGGTGGTCGAGTCGGACGGCCGGGTGTACGGCGTGGCCGCGCTCAGCGACATCGAGCAGCGGCTGACCGCCGCCGTCTCCGGCCGCTGATCATGGTGGTAAGGCGGAAGGCTCCGCTTCCCTTAGGATTGTCCGCATGTCCGAACCGACCGGTGCCGCCCGCCGACGCGGGCCCTTCCAGGTCGGGGACCAGGTCCAGCTGACCGACCCCAAGGGTCGCCACTACACGTTCACGCTCCAGGCCGGGAACCAGTTCCACACCCACAAGGGTGCGTTCCCGCACGACGAGCTGATCGGCGCCCCCGAAGGCACGGTCGTGCGCACCACGGGGAACGTCCCGTACCTCGCGCTGCGCCCCCTGCTCCCCGACTACGTCCTGTCCATGCCGCGCGGCGCCGCCGTGATCTACCCCAAGGACGCGGGGCAGATCCTGGCGATGGCCGACATCTTCGCCGGCGCCCGCGTCGTCGAGGCCGGCGTCGGCTCCGGCGCGCTCTCCACCTACCTGCTGCGCGCCGTCGGCGACACCGGCATGCTGGCCTCCTACGAGCGCCGGCAGGACTTCGCCGACATCGCCCAGGGCAACGTCGAGCGCTACTTCGGCGGTCCGCACCCGGCGTGGAAGCTCACCGTCGGCGACCTCCAGGACAACCTGGTCGAGACCGACGTCGACCGCGTCATCCTCGACATGCTGGCCCCCTGGGAGTGCCTGGACGTCGCCTCCAAGGCGCTCGTCCCCGGCGGCCTCATCTGCTGCTACGTGGCCACCACCACGCAGATGTCGAAGACCGTCGAGGCGCTGCGCGACCACGGCACCTTCACCGAGCCGCAGGCCTGGGAGACCATGGTCCGCACCTGGCACCTGGAGGGCCTCGCGGTCCGCCCGGACCACCGGATGATCGGCCACACCGGCTTCCTGCTCACCGCCCGCCGCCTGGCGGACGGCGTCGAGCCGCCGCTGCGCCGCCGCCGCCCGGCCAAGGGCGCGTACGGCGAGGACTACGACAACGGGACGCCCGAGCCCACCCTCCAGGAGCGCGCCGCCGCCCGCAAGGCCGCCCAGGCCGCGGAGGCGGACCAGCCCGACCTGGGCTGAGCCCCGAACCCACCGACAAGGGGTGGTACGAGCACACCGCTCGTACCACCCCTTTCGCATTCCGCCGCTCACGGTGTGGGACGATGCTGGCTCACGCCTTGGCTCTTGGAGCGCTGGAGGGGACGCCTGGTGGAGACCGCGGTCGGGACGACGGCGACGGTTGGACAGCAGACACCGCGGGGCCGCTCCGGGCCCGGGCACGCGCGCACCGTCCCCTGGCACTGGGCCGTCGCCCTGGCCGGCTGCGGCGCGGTGGTGGCGGCCGCGCTCGCGGCCTCCCCGGCGACCGGCACCCCGGTGCCCGCGCACGGCACCCCCCAGGCCCTCGTCGCGAGCGCCGCCCCCGACCCGGCCCGGGCCCAACTCCCGCTGGACTGCGGCCCGTTCCCGGTCAAGACGGCGCTCAGCGTGCCGGCCCGGCTCGGCGACGGACGCCCCGGCACCGTGGTCGCCGCGCACTGCGCCACCGAGACCGGCACCCCGCCGGACGCCGTCTTCCTGCTCGGCTTCGGCCCGGGCGAGCGCCCCGAGGTGGTGGCCACCCTGCTCCCCGAGCGCGAGAACCTCACCGTGAGCCGGATCGCGGTGCGTTCGGACGGCGCCATCACCGGCCACGCGCAGGGGTATTCGAGCGAGGACGTGCCGCGGTTCCGGCCCGACATCTCGCTCGACCTCACCTGGACGCGGCGGAGCGGCGGCTGGGAACGCTCCCAGACCGCCGCCCCGCTCCACCAGGCCTGAGCCCGGCCCTACTCCGCGTCGGGGCCGTACACCTCGACCCGGTCGGCGACCCGGCGCACGTGGATGCAGTCGCCGGGGCACTCCTTCGCCGAGTCCACCACGTCCTGAAGGATCGTCAGCGGCACCGGGGCGCTCTCCCCGGGCTGCTGGCGCAGCTCGTCGTCCGGCCCCTTCACGTAGGCCAGCCCGTCGATGTCGAGCTCGAAGACCTCGGGCGCGTACTGCACGCAGATGCCGTCGCCGGTGCACAGATCCTGGTCGATCCACACCTCCAGCGCCTCGGCCGCCGCCGTCTGCTCGGTCACCGACATGGTCCCCTGCCGTTTCTGTCCCGGGTCGCCCCTATTCCTGGAGCAATCCCGCCATTCGTACAACGATCGGACCTCGACTTGTGGTCGCGATCGGATATCACTTCGCTCGACGATACATCTGGCCCGCTTTGGGTGGTGCGCGGTGGGTATCCCCCTTAGCAGAGGGGAAGCACGCTGGGGCGAAGATCGGACACGCCCGTTCCATCTTTCTTGATCTAGGGGTTTACGGACCCCTGGTCCCAGGTAGGGTCTGGAAGCGTCCAGCTCCCCGGAGGAGGTGAGGACCGTGGCAGCCCACGATGACGACTACAACCGCAGCACCGGCAGGCCCGCTCGTGGTTCCGACGAGGCCGCTCAGGTCTCGTACCTTGAGCAGGAAATCGCCGTGCTGCGCCGCAAGCTCGCCGACTCGCCGCGCAATTCGAGGATCCTCGAAGAGCGGATCGTCGAGCTCCAGACCAACCTGGCGGGCGTGACCGCCCAGAACGAACGGCTCGCCTCCACCCTGCGCGAGGCCCGCGACCAGATCGTGGCCCTCAAGGAGGAAGTGGACCGGCTGGCACAGCCCCCGGCCGGCTTCGGCACCTTCCTCGACGCGAACGAGGACGGCACCGCGGACATCTTCACCGGCGGGCGCAAGCTCCGCGTGAACGTCAGCCCGAGCGTCGCCCTCGACGAGGTGCGGCGCGGCCAGGAAGTGATGCTCAACGAGGCCCTCAACATCGTGGACGCGATGGCCTTCGAGAACATCGGCGAGATCGTCACCCTCAAGGAGCTCCTGGAGGACGGCGAGCGCGCCCTGGTGCTGGGGCACACCGACGAGGAGCGGGTGGTGCGCCTCGCCGAACCGCTGCGCGGGCTGACCATCCGGTCCGGGGACGCCCTGCTGCTGGAGCCCCGCTCCGGCTACGTCTTCGAGGTCGTCCCGAAGTCCGAGGTCGAGGAGCTGGTCCTCGAGGAGGTCCCGGACATCGACTACCGCCAGATCGGCGGCCTGAGCAACCAGATCGAGCTGATCCGCGACGCGGTCGAGCTGCCGTACCTGCACGCCGACCTCTTCAAGGAGTACGAGCTGCGCCCGCCCAAGGGCGTGCTGCTCTACGGCCCGCCCGGCTGCGGCAAGACGCTGATCGCCAAGGCGGTCGCCAACTCGCTGGCGAAGAAGGTCGCCGAGGTCACCGGACGCCCCCAGGGGAAGAGCTACTTCCTCAACATCAAGGGCCCCGAGCTGCTCAACAAGTACGTGGGCGAGACCGAGCGGCAGATCCGCCTGGTGTTCCAGCGGGCCCGGGAGAAGGCGGGCGAGGGCACGCCCGTCATCGTCTTCTTCGACGAGATGGAGTCGCTGTTCCGCACCCGCGGCTCCGGCGTCAGCTCGGACGTGGAGAACACCATCGTCCCGCAGCTGCTCGCCGAGATCGACGGCGTGGAGGGCCTGGAGAACGTCATCGTCATCGGCGCCTCGAACCGCGAGGACATGATCGACCCGGCGATCCTGCGGCCCGGCCGCCTGGACGTCAAGATCAAGATCGAGCGCCCGGACGCCGAGGCCGCGAAGGACATCTTCTCCAAGTACCTCAAGGACTCGCTGCCGTTCCACCCGGACGACCTCAAGGAGCACGACGGCTCCGTCGAGGCCACGGTGGTCGCGATGATCCAGTCGGTGGTGGAGCGGATGTACTCCGAGACCGAGGAGAACCGCTTCCTGGAGGTCACCTACGCCAACGGTGACAAGGAGGTCCTGTACTTCAAGGACTTCAACTCCGGCGCGATGATCCAGAACATCGTCGACCGCGCGAAGAAGATGGCCATCAAGGACTTCCTCGACCACGGTCAGCGGGGCCTGCGCGTCTCCCACCTGCTCGCCGCCTGCGTCGACGAGTTCAAGGAGAACGAGGACCTCCCGAACACCACCAACCCGGACGACTGGGCCCGCATCTCCGGCAAGAAGGGCGAGCGGATCGTCTTCATCCGCACGCTGGTCACCGGCAAGCAGGGCGCCGAGTCCGGCCGCTCGATCGACACTGTCGCCAACACGGGGCAGTACCTGTAAGCACGCGGTTGTCCGGGCCGGCAGCGGTTCCCGGAGCTGTACGCACACCGTCCGGCTGTGGCGCCTCGCGGCCCCGCAGCCGGACGGCGCGTCTCCGGGCCCGCCGTTCGGCGCCGGGTTCTAGGCTCGACCCACCGCGCGCGGGCAGAGGCCCGGCGCCGGTGTTGTTCGGCGGTACGTCAGCGTGCTCCGCCCGTCGGGGGCGGTGCACCGGGCAAGGAGGGCCGCATGACCGTACGGCGCGTGATGGGCATCGAGACGGAGTACGGGATCTCCGTGCCCGGGCACCCCAACGCCAACGCCATGCTCACCTCGTCCCAGATCGTCAACGCGTACGCGGCGGCGATGCACCGGGCACGGCGGGCCCGCTGGGACTTCGAGGAGGAGAATCCGCTGCGCGACGCACGGGGGTTCGACCTGGCCCGCGAGGTCGCGGACGCCAGCCAGCTGACCGACGAGGACATCGGCCTCGCCAACGTCATCCTCACCAACGGGGCCCGGTTCTACGTGGACCACGCGCACCCCGAGTACAGCTCGCCCGAGGTGACCAACCCGCGCGACGCCGTGCTCTGGGACAAGGCCGGCGAGCGGATCATGGCGGCCGCCGCGCAACGCGCGCTGGAACTGCCCAACGGGCAGAACATCCACCTGTACAAGAACAACACCGACAACAAGGGCGCCTCCTACGGCACCCACGAGAACTACCTGATGAAGCGGGCGACACCGTTCGCCGACATCGTCCGCCACCTCACCCCGTTCTTCGTCTCCCGCCAGGTGGTCGCCGGCGCCGGCCGGGTCGGCATCGGCCAGGACGGCTCGGCGCACGGCTTCCAGCTCAGCCAGCGCGCGGACTACTTCGAGGTCGAGGTGGGCCTGGAGACGACGCTCAAGCGCCCGATCATCAACACCCGGGACGAACCCCACGCCGACGCCGAGAAGTACCGCCGGCTGCACGTGATCATCGGGGACGCCAACCTCTCCGAGATCTCCACCTACCTCAAGCTGGGCACCACCGCACTGGTGCTGTCGATGATCGAGGACTCGTTCATCGCCGCCGACCTCGCCGTCGACCAGCCGGTGCGCACCCTGCACCGGGTCTCCCACGACCCGACGCTCAAGCACCTGATCACCCTGCGCAACGGGCGCAAGCTCACCGCCGTCCAGCTCCAGCTCGAGTACTTCGAGCTGGCCCGCAAGTACGTCGAGGACCGCTTCGGCAACGACGCGGACGAGCAGACCGTGGACGTGCTGACCCGCTGGGAGGACGTCCTCGGCCGGCTGGAGCGCGACCCGATGTCGCTGTCCCGGCAGCTGGACTGGGTCGCCAAGCGGGAGATCCTGGAGGGCTACCGCAGCCGGGACGCCCTGGAGTGGGACAACCCGCGGCTGCACCTGGTCGACCTCCAGTACAGCGACGTACGGGCCGAGAAGGGCCTCTACAACCGCCTGGTGGCCCGCGGGCGGTTCGAGCGGCTGCTCACCGAGGCCGAGGTCGAGCGGGCCGTCTCCAAGCCGCCGGACGACACCAGGGCGTACTTCCGCGGGCGCTGCCTGGAGCAGTACGCGGAGCACGTCGCGGCGGCCTCCTGGGACTCGGTGATCTTCGACCTGCCCGGTCGGGACTCGCTGCAGCGCGTGCCCACCCTGGAGCCGCTGCGCGGGACCCGCAACCACGTCAAGGAGCTGCTGGACCGCTGCCGCACGGCCGAGGACCTGCTCCGGGTGCTGTCCGGCGGGTAACTTTTCGATCACCATGGGTGAACGTCCGCCGAATGGGAATCATCCGGGGTGGCAGCGGGTGTTGGACAGGAAGCGCCACCGGCAAACCGGGAGCGGCAGTCGCACCTTGTGTATAGGGTCGGTGCAGCAAGCAACGACCCAACCGTGCCAGACGAATCGAGCGGGGTGAGGGAAATGGCGAGCAAGGACACCGGCGGCGGCCAGCAGCGGGCGAACCGTTCCTCCGAGGAGGTCGAGGAGCAGGCCGCGGAAAGCCAGAATTCCGAGGACCTCAAGGAGCGCCAGGAAAAGCTGAGCGACGACGTCGACGCGGTTCTGGACGAAATCGACGAGGTCCTCGAGTCGAATGCCGAGGATTTCGTGCGCGGATTCGTCCAGAAGGGCGGGCAATAGCCCGGTCCGGGCATTCCGAATTCACGGTCGCGACCGATCGGGGCGGCCGGGCGGCGAACACCGCCCGGCCGTCCGGCACCGGCCCCTCCACCCGTGGACAGTGATCGTCGGGCGGGTAGGGTGCGGGCAGCGCGCGCTTCAAGCTACCTGGAAGGAATCGTGTGGAAGCCAACACTCGTGGCACCGGGCGTCTACCGGCTGCCTTCCTGACCCCGGGGTCGTCCTCGTTCCTCGACTTCCTCGCCGAGCACAAGCCGGAGCTGGTCCCCGGGCTCCGGGGGCTCCCCGAGGGCGTCGTGGTCGAGGCCCCGCACGGGACCACGCTCGTGGCTGCGATCTTCGACGGCGGCGTCGTGATCGCGGGTGACCGCCGGGCGACGATGGGCAACGTGATCGCCCAGCGGGACATGGAGAAGGTCTTCCCGGCCGACGAGTACAGCGCGGTCGGCATCGCCGGCACCGCGGGCCTCGCGGTCGAGATGGTCCGGCTGTTCCAGCTGGAGCTGGAGCACTACGAGAAGATCGAGGGCGCCACGCTCTCCCTGGAGGGCAAGGCCAACCGGCTCACCACCATGATCCGGGGCAACCTGGGCATGGCGATGCAGGGCCTCGCGGTGGTGCCGCTGTTCGCCGGCTACGACCTGGACCTCGGCCGCGGCCGGATCTTCAACTACGACGTCACCGGCGGGCGGTCCGAGGAGCGCGGCTTCGCCGCCACCGGCTCGGGCTCGGTCTTCGCCCGCGGCTCGCTGAAGAAGCTCTACCGCGAGGGCCTGACGGCCGACCAGGCCGCCACCCTGGTCGTCCAGGCCCTGTACGACGCGGCGGACGACGACTCCGCCACCGGCGGCCCGGACCTCGCCCGGAAGATCTTCCCGATCGTCTCGCTGATCACCGAGGACGGCTTCCGCCGGCTCACCGAGGCCGAGGTGACGGAGATCGTCGTCGCCATCACCGACGAGCGCCTGGACCGGCCCAACGGCCCGCAGGCCCCGCTGATCTAGCCATCACCTCACAGAAAGGGGACGACCGCCGGTGTCGACACCGTTCTACGTCTCGCCCCAGCAGGCCATGGCGGACCGCGCGGAGTACGCCCGCAAGGGCATCGCGCGCGGCCGCAGCGTGGTCGTGCTCACCTACGCCGACGGCATCGTCTTCGTCGCGGAGAACACCTCCAGGGCGCTCCACAAGGTCTCCGAGATCTACGACAAGATCGCCTTCGCGGCGGTCGGCCGCTACAACGAGTTCGAGAACCTGCGCATCGGCGGCGTCCGCTACGCCGACCTGCGCGGCTACTCCTACGACCGGGCCGACGTCACGGCCCGCGGCCTGGCCAACGTGTACGCCCAGACCCTGGGCACCATCTTCTCCTCGGTCGGCGAGAAGCCGTACGAGGTCGAGCTGATCGTGGCCGAGGTCGGCCGCACCTCCGACAACGACCAGATCTACCGGCTCACGCCGGACGGTTCGGTCGTGGACGAGAAGAACTACGTGGTGGTCGGCGGCAACGCCGACTCGATCGGCAACTACCTGGGCCAGCGCCACCGCGCCGGCATCGGCCTCACCGAGGCGGTGAAGCTCGCCGTGGACTCGCTCGCCCGCGACCCCAACGGCGGCAGCCCGCGCAGCCTCACGCCGGAGCAGCTGGAGGTGGCGGTCCTCGACCGCCAGCGGTTCCAGCAGCGCAAGTTCAAGCGGATCCTGGGCAACCAGCTGGGCCGGCTGCTCGAGGGGGACCAGTCCGCGGAGGCGGACGACGAGGACAACCCGGCGGACGGCACGCCGGTGTAGCAGTGCCTGGGGAGTCCCGGACGGCGGCCCCGCCGCCGTCGTTCGGGACTCCGGTGCCCCTGCGGCGGCCCAGCCGTCGTGGAGGCGGTTTCGGACAGCTCCGACAGAGAATGGAGTGCTCATGGACCGCCGGATTTTCGGGCTGGAGAACGAGTACGGCGTGACCTGCACGTTCCGCGGGCAGCGACGGCTGTCCCCGGACGAGGTGGCGCGGTACCTGTTCCGCCGGGTCGTCTCCTGGGGCCGCAGCAGCAACGTCTTCCTGCGCAACGGCGCCCGCCTCTACCTCGACGTCGGCTCCCACCCCGAGTACGCCACCCCCGAGTGCGACGACGTCGTCGAGCTGGTGACGCACGACAAGGCCGGTGAGCGCATCCTCGAAGGGCTCCTGGTGGACGCCGAGCGTCGGCTGCACGAGGAGGGCATCGCCGGGGACGTCTACCTCTTCAAGAACAACACCGACTCGGCCGGGAACTCCTACGGCTGCCACGAGAACTACTGCGTGGCCCGGCACGGGGAGTTCTCCCGGCTGGCCGACGTGCTGATCCCGTTCCTGGTCACCCGGCAGCTGATCTGCGGGGCGGGCAAGGTGCTCCAGACCCCGCGCGGCGCGGTGTACTGCGTCAGCCAGCGGGCCGAGCACATCTGGGAGGGCGTCAGCTCCGCCACCACCCGCTCGCGCCCGATCATCAACACCCGGGACGAGCCGCACGCGGACGCCGAGCGCTACCGACGGCTGCACGTGATCGTCGGCGACTCCAACATGTCCGAGACCACGACGCTGCTCAAGGTCGGCTCCACCGACCTGGTGCTGCGGATGATCGAGGCCGGCGTGGTGATGCGCGACCTCACCCTGGAGAACCCGATCCGGGCGATCCGCGAGGTCAGCCACGACCTCACCGGCACCCACCAGGTGCGGCTCGCCAACGGCCGGGAGGCCAGCGCGCTGGACATCCAGGAGGAGTACTACACCAAGGCCCTGGAGTTCGCGGACCGCAAGGGCATCAACACCGGCACCGTCGCCCGGGTCCTCGACCTGTGGGGCCGCACCCTGGAGGCCGTCCGCAGCGAGCGGCTGGACGGGGTCGCCCAGGAGATCGACTGGATCATGAAGTACAAGCTCATCGAGCGCTACCGCGAGAAGCACCAGATGAGCATGTCCAACCCGCGGGTGGCGCAGATCGACCTCGCGTACCACGACATCCACCGCCGCCGCGGCCTGTTTTACCTGCTCCAGGGCAAGGGCCAGGCGCAGCGGGTGACCACCGACCTCAAGACCTTCGAGGCCAAGTCGATCCCGCCGCAGACCACCCGGGCCCGGCTGCGAGGGGACTTCATCCGGCGGGCCCAGGAGCAGCGCCGGGACTTCACGGTCGACTGGGTGCACCTGAAGCTGAACGACCAGGCGCAGCGCACGGTGCTGTGCAAGGACCCGTTCCGTTCGGTGGACGAGCGGGTGGAGAAGCTGATCGCGGGGATGTAGCCCCCGGCCGTGTGATCAAGGCGGCGACCGGCCCCGGTGGTGTCTACCGGGGCCGGACGCGTGCCGGGCATACGCTGTCCGTCGAGTCAGGAGAGCCGACTTCGACCGACAGTTAGGACCACCGTGCGCCGCACCGCCGGTTTGCTTCTCACCCTGCCGTTGCTGCTCGCGGTCGCCTGCAGCAGCTCACCCAAGGCGGCGGGCCCGGTGACGCCGTCCGCGGCGAGCGCCGCCCCGACGGTGCCCGCGCCGGTCGGCGAGGCGTCACCGATGCCCACTCTTTCGGGTGGCGGGTTCGGCAGCAAGGCCACCATCACCATCCCCGAGGGCCAGCAGCCCAGCGGCCAGTTCGTGGTGAACACGGTCAGCGAGGGCGATCGGGCGACCGTCAACAAGGGCGACTGGGTGACGGTCAACTACACCGCCAGGGACTGGACCACCGGCAAGGACCTGCCCAGCTCGTACGACGCCAACGGCAAGCCGCAGCTCTACCAGGCCGGCAGCGGGCAGCTGGTGCCGGCGCTGGACCAGAGCGTGATCGGCAAGAAGGTGGGCAGCCGGCTGCTGGTGGTCGCCCCGCCGGCGGCGGCCTTCGGCGAGCAGGGCTCCACCCAGCTGGGCGTCAACAAGGGCGACACCGTGGTGTTCGTGCTGGACGTCATGGAGAGCCTGCCGCCGGACTCCACGCTGACCGGCGCCATGACCGAGCCGGCCGCGACGATGCCGCAGGTCAAGGACAACGGCAAGGCGCCGGCCACGATCACCATCCCGACCGGGCAGGCCGCCCCCACCGACCTCCAGCAGGCGGTGCTGATCAAGGGCGAGGGCAAGCAGGTCAAGAGCGGGCAGACGCTGGTGGTGCAGTACACCGGGGTGCTCTGGGCGAACGGCCAGCAGTTCGACGCCTCCTGGACGCACGGCGGCGCGCAGGCGGTGCAGATCGGCACCGGCAGCGTGATCGAGGGCTGGGACAAGGGCCTGGTCGGGCAGAACGTCGGCAGCCGGGTCCTGCTGGTGGTGCCGCCGGCGCTCGGCTACCAGGACAAGGCGCAGGGCTCGGTGCCGGCGAACTCGACCCTGGTCTTCGTGATCGACATTCTCGAAGCGGTCTAGGAAGTCACCGGGGGGATTCCGTACGCTTGGGCGGACGCTCGTACAACGAAGCGTCCGCCCTCATCCTGAGCTGTCATACTGCCCACGCACTGTGGCAGGCGCCGCCCGGTGCCGAGGTCCGGGGCGGGCGGTGCGACCGCAGGCCGGCGTGCCCACGCCGGGCGCAGACCTGGAAGACCTCGTGGCGAGATGGATGGGGAGTCATGACTGAGAAGACGCCGAGCCCGGGCGGGGCCGGCACCGCGGCGAACGACAGCTCCGCGGGTGACCCGGCCGCCTCTCGTCCCGGCGGTCCGGTTGGCGGGGACCGCGAGTCGATCGTCGTCCCCCCGGCGATCCTGGCGCAGCAGGCGGGCTGGGCGCAGCCCGGCGAGGCGCCGCGCGCCACGGGCGGGACCAAGACGGACGACGCCCCGCAGATCTTCGCCTCCAACGTGCGCAAGTCCGACACGTCGGAGGCCGGGTACGACGAGAACCCGCCCGGCGTCGGCAAGCTGGGCGTGATCCTCGGCACGGTGATCGCCCTGCTGCTGGTCGGCAGCGGCGTCACGCTGTACATGGTGAACAAGGACGGCTCCAAGGACACCGCCGCGGCCAAGCCGGACGCGGCCAAGAGCGCGCCGCCCACGCCGACCGCCGACCCGGTGCCGCCGATCAAGGACAGCGCCAAGGTGCTGCCGACGGTCGCCGGCGACTTCGGCAAGAAGGCCGACATCCAGATCCCGGCCGAGGCCTCCGACGGCTCCTTCGTGGTGAAGGTGCTCACCGAGGGCACCGGCGCCAAGGTGGAGAAGAACTCCTGGGCCTCGGTGGACTACACCGCCAAGGACTGGAACACCGGCAAGGACATCCCGAGCTCGTACGACGCCAACGGGAAGCCGCAGATCTTCCAGGCCGGGACCGACTCGCTGATCCCGGCGCTGGACCAGGCCGTGATCGGCAAGAAGGCCGGCAGCCGGCTGCTGGTGGTGGCCCCGCCGGCCGCCGCGTTCGGCGCCCAGGGCAAGGCCGACATGTCGATCGGTCCCAAGGACGACCTGGTCTTCGTGATCGACGTCCGCAACGCCAACGCGCCCGACGCCGTGGTGAGCGGTACCGTCACCCCGCCGCCCGCGGACTTCCCGCAGGTCAAGGACAACGGCAAGAAGCCGGCCGAGATCACCCCGGTCGCCGGGGCGAAGGACCCGACCGAGCTGAAGTCGCACGTCCTGATCAAGGGCACCGGGCCGAAGGTGGAGAAGGGCGAGAAGGTCGTCGTCCAGTACACCGGCGCGCTGTTCTCCAGCGGCAAGGTGTTCGACTCCTCGCTCAGCAAGGGCCAGGCGTTCAGCTTCCCGGTCGGTGGCGGCCAGGTCATCCAGGGCTGGGACCAGGGCCTGGAGGGCCAGACCGTCGGCAGCCGGGTCGAGCTGGTGATCCCCGCCTCGCTGGGCTACGGCGACAAGGGCCAGGGCGACATCCCGCCCGGCGCGACGCTGGTCTTCGTGGTGGACATCCTGGACGCCGGTCAGGGCTGATCCACTTTCGGGTGACAATGGTGCACGTGTGACCTTCGGGTCCGGCCGCGTGGCCGGTCCCTTGCGGGCGGCGGGCGCCCGTACCGTGGTCCGGGAAGAACGGACCGGGTGCGGGCGTCCGCCGCTTGGTCGTGACAGCAGAGCGAATGTGAGAAGAGGGACTGTGAGCGTCAACCTCAACGAGAAGCCCGAGATCGACTTCCCGATCGGCGACGCCCCGACGGAGCTGCAGATCCGCGACATCGTCGTGGGCGACGGCGCGGAGGCCAAGCGGGGCCAGAACGTCAGCGTCCGCTACGTCGGTGTGACCTTCGAGACCGGCGAGGAGTTCGACGCGAGCTGGAACCGGAGCCCCAACGAGTTCCGCTTCCCGCTGGGCGGCGGCCGGGTCATCAAGGGCTGGGACCAGGGCGTCGTCGGCATGAAGGTCGGCGGCCGCCGCGAGCTGACCATCCCGTCGCACCTGGCGTACGGCGCCCAGTCGCCGACCTCGGCGATCCCGCCGCACTCGACCCTGATCTTCGTGGTCGACCTGCTGGCCGTCTGAGCCCGCTCGTACCGTGGGCCGGACCCCTCCGGGGGCCCGGCCCACGGGC
>NZ_JBHVET010000038.1:0-24479 GCF_042802135.1 Kitasatospora sp. NPDC057512 | reverse complement strand
GGAGCGGGAGGCGGCGTCCAGCAGCAGGACGGACGAGGCCTCCGGGGTCGGCATCGGACCGCCGGAGCGCACGTGCCGGGTGAAGGCGGCCAACAGCTGTTCCAGGCCGCGGCGGTGGCGGGCGAAGACCCGGGTGGAGGCGTGCCGGCCGCGGGCCCGCTGGCCGTCCAGCGCGGTGGCGGCGCCGACGTCCAGCAGCACCAGGTGCAGTTCGCGGCCCCGGCGGGCCGCCTCCCGGGCGAGCCAGCGCCGCATCCAGGCGCGGCTGCCGCAGTCGTGCACCAGCAGCGGGCCGCCGCCGCGCACCGAGGAGCGCAGCAGCCGGAAGTGCTCCAGCCGGGCCCACGGCCGGTACACCGCGTACGGCAGGGCGGCGGGCATCACCGCCTCGCAGGCCTCGTGCACCGTCCGCGGGTCCACGGCCCGGACCGCCGCCCCGGACCAGCGCCGCAGCAGCGTGCTCTTCCCGGCCCCCGGCAGCCCGGACACCACCACGACGGCGTCCGCCGGGTAGGCGGTGACGAACCCCGCCCCGGCCTCGCCCCGCAGATCGACCACGCCGCGCGGCGCCACGACCGCGTCCACCCCGCCGCCCACCAGTCCGATCCCCCGTTCACGTCCGACCGGGAACCCTAACAACAACGGCCGACCGCCCGCTCGGCACGCCCGGCGGATCCGGCCGGGCCGGGCCTCGCCCCCTGGACGGGTGGCCACCCCCGCCCGCCGCCCGCGCCCGTCGGGGCTCCTGGGCCCCCGGCGGCCGCAGTGCACCCGTGGGCCCGCCGTCCACTAGGCTGACGAGCCGTCAGACAGGAGGGCGGGCCATGGCGGAGGCGGCTCCGACGTACACCGCGCTGGTGCTGGACGGGCTCGCTCGCGATCCCGCCCGGGTGGCGGTCCGGTACGGGGACGAGGAGTGGACCGGGCAGCGGTGCCTGGACCTGGTGCACCGCGCCGCCCGCGCGCTGGAGCGGGCCGGGCTCGGGCGCGGGGACGGGGTGACGGTGCTGGCCGGGAACCGGCCGGAGGCGCTGCTGGTGCGGCTGGCCGCGAACCTGCTGGGCTGCCGGGTGGCGATGCCGTTCCCGGACGGGCCGGTCGCCGAGCAGGTGGCGCTGGCGGAGTTCGCCGGGACGTCCGCGCTGGTCTTCGACCCGGTCCGGTGCGCGGCGGCGGCCGACGGGGTCGCACGGGCGGTGCCCTCGGCCGTCCTGCTCTCGCTGGGCCCGTCGCCGTTCGGGCTCGGCTCGGACCTGCTGGACCTCGCCGCGGCCCGCTCCCCCGCCCCGCTGGCGCCCCGCTACCGGCCCGAGGACGTGATGGCGGTGCGGTTCACCGGCGGCACCACCGGGCGCCCGAAGGGGGTGCTGCGCCGCTTCGCCCGTCCGCCGCGCCCGCCGCTGCTCGCCGGCTCGGTCTTCCTGCTGTGCACCCCGCTCTGCCACGGCGGCGGCACCACGGCGGACCTGGCGCTGGCGGCGGGGGGCACGGTGGTGATGCAGGACGGGTTCGACGCCGGGGCCGTGCTGGCGGCGGTCGAGCGGCACCGGGTGTCCCGGATGTACCTGCCGCCGCACCTGCTGTACCGGCTGCTGGACCACCCGCTGCTGCCGACGACCGACACCGGCAGCCTGCGCCGGGTCGGCTACACCGGCTGCGCGCCCTCGCCGCGGCGCCTCGCCGAGGCGACCCGGCGGCTGGGCCGGGTGCTGCACCAGACCTACAGCCTGACGGAGTGCGGGCCGGTCGCCCGGCTGGGCCCGGACGAGCACCTGGCGCCGCGGCTGCTGACCACCGCGGGCCGCCCGTACCCGGACACCGGGCTGCGCGTCCTGGACGAGGACGGCGCCGAGCTGCCGCCGGACCGGACCGGAGAGATCTGCGTCCGGACGCCGACCGCGATGGCCGGCTACTGGCGCGACCCGGAGCTGACCGAACAGGTGCTCCGGGACGGCTGGTTGTGCACCGGCGACCTGGGCAGCCTGGACGCGGCCGGCTATCTGACGGTGGCCGGGCGGCGGGACCCGATGGCGGTCGTCGAGGGGCACAATGTGTTCCCCCGCGAGATCGAGGAGCCGCTGCGCACCCACCCGGAGGTCCGCGAGGCGGTGATGTTCACGACCACCGACCCGGACCGCCTGGAGCGGGTGCACGCCGCCGTCGCCCTCGTCCCCGGCTCGCGGCTGACGGCCGGACAGCTGCACCGCTGGGGCCGGGCGCACGGCCTCGGCCGGTGCGCCCCGGACACGCTCCTGCTGCTGCCCGCGATCCCGCTGAACGGCCTCGGGAAGCCGGACCTCGGCGCCCTGCGGGCCCAGGTGGACGCCGGGACCGGACGGACGGCCGCCACCGCGGGGGCGCGCGACGGGGTGTGACGCGCCCGACGAGTGCATCGAGCGCCTACGCGGGCGACCTCTCGTGCACCACCCGGCGGGAAGAACCGTCCGTGGGCACTCGATCGTGCGGCCCGACCTGCCGATACCTCCCCGGCAGCGCCGTGCACGTCGCTGTGGGCCGCACCGTCCCCCCAGGAGGCACTCCCTTGACCTGGCTACGCGTCCTGACCGCACTGGGCATCCTCGCCGTGGCGGCCAGTGCCCTGATCGTCTTCGCCCTCTGCACCGCCACCTCGCGCGGCGAGCGCGCCGCGGAGGAGGCGCCGCCCGACCTCCGGGCGGACGCCGAGGGCAGCGGGCTCTTCCAGCGGATGGGCGGCGACAGCTGACGCCGCGCCGCCCACCGCCGGTCAGTGCCCCGCGATGTCGTCCGGCCGCACCTCGATGTGGTCGGCCGCGAGATCGACCGCCACCCGGTGCTCCATGCCGAGCGACTCCAGGAACTTGACCGGCAGCTGCACCCGGCCGCTGCGGTCCAGCATCACGTACTCGCGCTCGTTCACCGACTCCTCGCCGTACTCGTCCGTCACGGTGCGGCGCAGCACCTCGCTGGCGGTCCGCCCGTCCCGGATCGCGACCGTGCGACGGACCTCGCCCGCGACCATCGGGTCGTGGGTGACGATCACGACGGTGGCGCCCAGTTCGCGGTTGACGGTGCGGAAGGACTCGAAGATGATCCCGGCGGTCTCCGAGTCCAGCTCGCCGGTGGGCTCGTCGGCGAGCAGCACCGGCGGGTTGTTGGCCATCGCCACCGCGATCGCCACCCGCTGCTGCTGGCCGCCGGAGAGCTCGTTGGGCTTGCGGTGGGCGAGCTCGCCGATCTCCAGCGCCTCCATCAGCTCCGCCACCCGGGCCGCCTGCTGCCGGGCCCCGCCGGCGCCCGAACGACGGCCGCGCAGCTGCATCGGCAGGGCGATGTTCTCGGCGGCGGTGAGGAAGGGCAGCAGGTTGCGGGCGGTCTGCTGCCAGATGAAGCCGACCACCTCGCGCCGGTAGCGCAGCCGCTCCTTGACCGACATCTCCAGCAGGTCGCAGCCGGCCACGGTGGCGGTGCCGGCGGTCGGCACGTCCAGCCCGGCGAGGATGGTGAGCAGCGTGGACTTGCCGCTGCCCGAGGCGCCGACCAGGGCGACCAGGTCGCCCTGGCGGATGGTCAGTTCCAGGCCCTGGAGCGCCTGGACCTCGACCCCCTCCGCGCTGAAGATCCGGACCAGCCGGTCGCAGACGATGGCCGCTCCCTCGCCGTACGCCTTGGGCGAGGCGGCGGCGAGGGCCCGCTGCTGGAGCTCCTGGAGGCTGGGGGCCTCGACGACCGTCCGCTCCTGGGGAGTGCTCTTCACCGGTGGTCTCCTGTCTCGACTGTCTGCTTCATCGCACCGCTCTCCACTGTCCCGGCGGACCGGGCCGCTGTCACGGCCCGTGCCCCGCCCCCGCCCGCCGTTCCCGGCGGGTCCGCCGCTGTCCGTCCCGGCCTCATTGCCGCTCCCCCGCTCGCAGTTCGGTGGCGATCTGGCGCCGGCCGGCGACCAGCGTCTCCAGCACCACGCCGAGGCCGACCACCAGGGCCAGACCGGCGGTGGGCAGCAGCACCGGCAGCACCGCCGGGGCCAGGGTCTCGCCGACGGTGGCACCGACCAGCGCCGAGAGGTCGAAGGCGCCCCCGAGCAGGGCGACCGCGGCCAGCGCGACCAGCCCGCCGCCGACGGCCGCCGCCAGGGTCTGCGGCAGCGCCTCGGCGATGATCAGCACCAGGCCCTGCCGGGGTCGCAGGCCCATGGTGCGCAGCCGGGCGAGCACCGCCGTACGGTCCGGCGCGGCCCGCAGCAGCGTCAGCAGCACGGCCAGCAGGGCGAACCCGGCGGCGGCGAAGCCCGAGTACCAGAACAGCCGGCCGGCGGCGTGCTGCACCGGGTCGCCGGCCAGCTCGGCGATCTTCTCGCGGCTGCTGTGCACCACGTAGCCGGGGGGCAGGCCGGCGCTGGTCTTCCCGGCCGCCGTGGCCTCCTCGTCGATCAGCTTGGCGAGGCGCCCCAGGAGCGCGCCGCTGCCGATGGCGCGCTCGCGCAGCAGGGCGCGGACCCGGTCCGGGTCGACGTCGCCGACGGCGAACCACTTGTTCACCTTGTTGGACCGCTTGAGTTCCGGCAGGTGCTCCGCGGTGGGGCCGGCCGGCACCACGACGAAGGGCTTGCCGGGGTCCGGCAGGGCGGGCGTGGCGGTGACGATCCCGGCGACGCTGGTGGCCATCTGACTGCCGGAGGGCGTGCGCACCTGCGGTGCGCCCGAGGCCAGGTGCGCGGCGAGGTCCCGGCTGAACAGCGCGGGCACCGGGCCGTCCTTGCCGCCCGGGGCCGCGGCCAGCTTGGCCGGGTCGTACCCGCCGACCCCGGCGGTGCGGGAGATCTCCGCGTAGGCCTCGGGCTCGACGACCACCAGGATGGCCTCGGCGGTCTCCCGGTCGCCGCCGACGAAGGTGGCCCGCTCCTCGATCCAGGCGCCGGTCGCGGCCCGGACGCCGGGCAGTTCGCCGGCCGCCTTGGTGAAGGCCTCCGGCAGGCTGGCGTAGACCGGGATGGAGACGGACACGTCGCCGCCGGCGGACAGGCGCGCGGCGCGCGTCCGGGAGTGGTCCACCGTGTCGAGCACGGTGGCCCCGAAGCCGGTGGCCGTGACGGCGATCAGCAGGGCGAGCAGCGGCAGAGCGGAGGGCCGCCGCCGGCCCGAGTTGTCGCGGGCGGCCCGGACCAGGCCGAGGAAGCCGACCAGTCCGCGGCCGCGGCCGGCGAGTGCGGCCAGCCAGCCGACCACGACCGGCTCGATCCTCGCCAGCAGCAGGCCGCCGGAGACGGCGAGCAGCAGCGGGGCGGCCACCAGCAGCGGGTCCACGCCCCGGCCGGAGTGGCCGACGCCGCGTCGGCGGACCTCGGCCACCGCCACGGCGGTGACGGCCAGCAGCGCGAGTTCGCCGACCACCCGGCGCGCGCGGCCGGCTGGCCGGGGGCGGCCCCACAGCAGGGCGGCGCGGGCCGGGAGGGCGAGCAGCGCGAGCAGGGTCGTGCCGAGGCCGGCCGCCACCGCGAGGCCCCAGCGCGGGGTGGGCAGCAGCACCAGGGCGAGCGCCGCCCCGAGTGCGGCGGCGGGCAGCACGGTCACGGCGCCCTCGCCGAGCAGCCGCAGCAGCACCCCGCCGCGCGAACCGCCGCGGGCCCGGAGCAGCCCGAGTTCGGCGGCGCGGCGGTCGGTGCCGAGCGCAGCGGCCAGGCACAGCACGACCACGGCGACGCCCGCGACGCCGGCCGGCCCGATCGCGCTCAGCGCCATCGCGGCCCGGTAGCGCTCGGCCGCCCGGTCGAGGATGACGGGCAGAGTGGAGACGGCCCGCAGGTCGGCGCGCCCGGTCTCGGCGGCCAGGGCCGCGGCGCCCGGTCCGGACAGGAGGGGCAGGACGTCGGCGCGGGTCCGCTCCAGCCGGTCGGCGCGCAGCGGGGCGGGGTCGACGGACACCCGCCAGAAGTTCTGGACGGACGTGCCCCAGCCGGTCAGCCCGGCCAGGCTGTCGCCGTCGACGAAGCCGGTGGCCCCCAGCCAGTTGCCGTGCTCCAGGTCGATGTTCAGGCAGGGGCGGTCCGGGCAGCCGAGGCCGGTCCAGAACGGGTCCAGCGGGTCGTTGACCTGGAACAGGCCGGTCACCACGGCGGTCCGTCGGCTGTCGGGGCCGGTGCTGCCGCTGTCGACGACGTCACCGATCCTGATGCCGATCAGTTCGGCGGCCGTCCGGCTGATCATCACCGGCAGCGGGGCTCCGGCGGCGGCGGGGCCCGGGCGGCTGCCCTCGGTCAGGGTCACCCGGTCGGCGAGGCCGGCCAGGTGGACCAGGGAGAGCCTGGGCGGGGCGCTGTCGCTCACCCGGCGGTAGCCCGGGTTGAACATCGGGACGGAATCGGTCACGGAGCCGTGCGCCAGGCCCGCCGGGGACAGCGCGAGCTTCCGGCCGACCCGTTCGACGAGCTGCCGGTCGACGGCGTCGAGGTCGGCGGCGGTGTCGGTCGGCCGGGCCTTGGAGGCGAAGTGCAGGCTGGTCGCGTGGATGCCCGTCCGGCGCACGTGGTCCCGCAGCGCCGCGTCCGCGCCCCGGTCGGTGACGCGGGGGACGGCCACGGACAGCAGGACGGTGACGAACGCGAGGGCCGCCGTCAGCAGGGCGGTGCCCGGGTTGGCGCGCAGCCGGGTGCGGACCCAGCGCGCCGGGCGGTGGGCGGCCCCGGGGGTGCCGGCCTTGGCGGTCACGTCTCCTCCACGAGGCGCAGCAGGACGGCGGCCGTCGAGTGGGCCGCGGGTGGGCACGTCGTGCGCGCGTCGCGCACGGATCACCGGCGACCGGTCGCCGGACGATGCTGTCAGATCCGATCACCGATCGGAAGGGAATCGTACAGATCGATTCCGGCTCGTCCAGGCACGGTTGGGGCTGGTGGGGGCCGTTGTCCCGCTCTCCGCGCGGGAGTTGAACCGTCGGGCCCGGCGGGTCCGTAGGAGATGGTCGTCCGGGGCGCTCCGGACGGTCATCGGGGGTCTAAACCGCTCAAATCGGTGGTGCTTCGAACGCCAATGCGGGTACACCAGTTGACGGTCGCTCAGGTGTGTCGCGGCGCCCGTCCGACGCCGCCCCACGCCGTCCCGCGCGGCCGGAGGACGAGCGGGCCCACGCGCCCGTGCGAAAGGCAAGGAGGCGTCCGTGACTCACGACGTGCGCACGCAGAACTCCCCCGCTGTCCGGCGGAGCGTCCAGGACGTTCGGACCATCGCGATCCTGCGCCTCGGCGTCGGCCTGATCGGCATCCTGCTGCCGGTGGCCCTGCCGTTCGGCAACTGGCTGGCCGCCGAGCTGACGGGGCGCGGCACCGACGGCTTCTGGCCGAACTCGATGAGCGGCGCGTACTACACCGACACCCGGAACGTCTTCGTCGGCGCGCTGTGCGCCCTCGGGGTGTTCCTGATCTGCTACCGCTTCGACCGCCGGGACGACCGCTGGAGCACGGCGGCCGGGTTCTTCGCGCTCGGGGTCGCACTGTGCCCGACGTACGCCGGGAGCGGGTCCGGCCTCGACCGCACCGTCGGGGTGTTCCACCTGGTCTTCGCCGGCCTGCTGTTCGTCATGCTGGCGGTGTTCTGCCTCTACTCCTTCCGCAACCCCCGCTCCGCCCAGCCGGCCCGGGTGGGCACGGCCTACCTGGTGGCCGGGGTGGTGATCCTGGCCGCCCTGGCGCTCTCCCTGCTGGCCGGGGTGACGGGCGTCGGTTCCGACTGGCCGGTGCGGCCGCTGTACCTGGGCGAGTGGCTGGCCACCTGGGCCTTCGGCTTCGCCTGGACGGGCGCCGCCCTCGAACTCGCGGCGCACGGCCGGCGCGACGCCGACAGCGCCGTGGTCCCCCGTCAGCCGGGCGCCGACGCGCTCGACCCGAAGCACCCGGAGGCGCACGCCTGAGACCCTGTCATTCCCTTGCGGCGGGCGACCGTTACCATGCGCACCATGAACCGCCACCAGGGCGGTCGGTGACGGATGCCCAGCGGCGGGAGAACAAGCATGGCGAACGAGATCCGGGCAGAGCACGGTCCGCGCGAGGACTACCCGTCGGTGGACCTGCGGATGGACGTTCCGCACTCCGCCCGGGTCTACGACTACCTCATCGGCGGCAAGACCAACTTCGAGGCGGACCGGGTCGCGGCGCACGCCTCGGTCCGGGCCTGGCCCGCGCTGCCGACCTCGATGCGTACCACCCGCGACTTCATGCAGCGCTCGGTGCGCAGACTCGCCGAGCAGTACGGCGTACGGCAGTTCCTCGACATCGGCACCGGCATCCCGACCTCGCCGAACGTGCACGAGGTCGCCCAGGCGGTCGACCCCGAGGCCCGGGTCGCGTACGTGGACAACGACCCGATCGTGCTGACCCACGCGCGGGCCCTGATGGACAGCACGCCCGAGGGCCGGACCTGTTACGTGGAGGCCGACTTCCGCGACCCGGAGTCGATCATCGGCAACCCCCGGCTGCGCGAGGTGCTCGACTTCTCGCAGCCGGTGGCGCTGTCGCTGATCGCGATCGTCCACTTCGTGCTGGACGAGGACGACCCCCAGGGCATCGTGCGCCGCTTCATGGACGCCCTGGCCCCCGGCAGCTTCCTCGCCCTGACGGTCTTCACCGGGGACACCGACCCGGTGGGCGTGGGCGGCGTCGGCCGTGAGTACAACGCGCGCGGCATCCCGCTCCAGATCCGCGACAAGGCCGAGACGGAGGCCTTCTTCGACGGCTACGAGCTGCTCGACCCGGGCGTCACGCTGGTGCACCGCTGGCGGCCGGACGCCGGTGCCGCGCCCGTCCGCGACCAGGACATCGCAATGTACGCGGGCGTGGCGATCAAGCGCTGAATCGTTTCTGCGACGGGCCCGGTCATCCGGACACGGAGACCAGGCCCGCCTCGTAGGCCGGGGTGAGGACCTCGCGCTCGCGCCCGGTGATCGCCGCCGGCCGCCGCTCGGCGGCCCCGGCCGCCCGTGCGCTACGACCGCCCGTGCGCTACGGCCGGCCGCCCCGGCCCGAGGCCGTGTCGGCGACCGCCACCAGCAGCGCCGCCAGCACCAGCCCGGCCGCGACCGTCACACCCAGCTGGAACGCCAGCGACCAGTCCGGGCGGGGCCCCGCGGCGTGGGCGAAGAACACCGAGCCGACGACGGCGATGCCCACCGCCGAGCCGACCCGCTGCGCGGTCTGCAGCACCCCGCCCGCGCTGCCCGCCCGCGCCACCGGCACCTGCTGGAGGGTCAGCGTCTGGTTCGGGGCGATCACCAGTCCGCTGCCCACCCCGGCGACCAGCAGCGGCAGCGCCGTCGTCCAGCCCACCCGGGGCCCCGACCACAGCTGCACCGCGAGCGCCGAGGCCAGCAGCCCGGCCAGCACCAGCACCAGTCCGGCCACCACCAGCCGCCGCCCCAGCCGGCTCACCAGGCGCCCGCCCACCGCCGCGGACACCCCCGAGCCGACCGCGAACGGCGTGATCGCCAGACCCGCCGTCAGCGCCGAGTAGTGCAGGCCCGCCTGGAGGTAGAGCGTGAAGATGAAGAAGATCGCGGTGAACCCGGCGAAGTACACCAGCGACAGCAGCACCCCAGCCGCGTACGGCCGTACCGTGAACAGCGCCATGCTCACCAGCGGCTCGCGCCGCCGCCCGTAGTGCAGTTCCCAGCCGACGAAGGCGGCGAGCAGCACCGCCGCCAGCGGCAGCAGCAGCCAGCGGGTCGGGCCGTGCCACTGCTGCGCCTGGACGAACGGCAGCAGCAGCGCGACCGTCCCGGCGCCGAGCAGCAGCACGCCGACCGGGTCGAAGTCCCGGTGCCCGGCCCGGTCGCCGGCGGGCGGGGGCGCCGGGAGCAGCCGGTAGGCGACCGGCAGCGCGGCGACGCCGATCGGCAGGTTGACCAGGAACACCCAGCGCCAGCCGTCCTGCGGGCCGACCACGTGGATCAGCAGCCCGCCGAGCAGCGGCCCGACGGCGGTGGACAACCCGATCGTCGCGCCCAGCGCGCCGAAGGCCCGACCGCGCTCGGGGCCCTGGAACAGCACCTGGATGAAGCCGGACACCTGCGGCACCAGCACCCCGCCGGCCGCGCCCTGGAACAGCCGGGCCAGCACCAGCCACTCCTGGCTCTGCGCCGCCCCGGCGAGCGCGCTGGCCACGGTGAACAGGGCGAGCCCGGCGAGGAAGACGGCCCGCCGGCTGCGCGCGTCGCCGAGCCGACCGGAGGGCACCAGCACCAGGCCGAAGGCCAGCGCGTAGCCGCTGAGCACCCACTGCAGGCCGCTGTCGGACATGTGCAGCCCGGCCCGTACGGTCGGCAGCGCGACGTTGACGATGCTGACGTCCAGCAGGGTCATGAAGCCGGCGACCAGGCAGACCGCGAGCGCCCGCCAGCGGCGGGCGGCGGCCCGGCCGCCCACGGCGGTGGCGCCGGGCTGCGCCGGGTGCGCGGTGCTGCGCGGGGGGTCGGCGTTCATGGGAGCCCCTTCCCGGGGGCCGGGGCGTCCTGGCCCCGGACGAACGTCGCTCGGCTTCGGTCGACTTCGGTCAGGCTCGTTCGAATTCGCTCGGCTTCGTCCGGCTCATCGTCGCCCGGCCCGTCCGGGGCCGCCACCGGGACCGCCACCGGGGCACCGGCCGGGCCGCCACCGGGTCACCGACCGGGACCGCCACCGGGTCACCGACCGGGCCGCCGTCACCCCGGCCTCACCCGAACGGCCGAACCGGATCGCGGTCGCCGCCCGCACCCCGGAGGCTGACGGCATGACCGTCGCCACCGAGACCCCGCCCTCCGCCCCTCCGGTGCTGGACGTCCGGCAGCGGAACGTCGTGTTCGCCACCATCGTGCTCGGCATGCTGCTGGCCGCCCTCGACCAGACCATCGTCGGCACCGCCCTGCCCACCATCGTCTCGGACCTCGGCGGGGCCGCCCACATGTCCTGGGTGGTGACGTCCTATCTGCTGGCCGAGACGGTGGCCACCGTCCTGGCCGGCAAGTTCGGCGACCTGTACGGGCGCAAGCTGCTGTTCCAGGTCTCGGCGATCGTCTTCGTCGGCGGCTCGTTCCTGTGCGGCCTGTCCACCAACATGACCCTGCTGATCGCCTGGCGGGCCGTGCAGGGCCTCGGCGCGGGCGGCCTGATGGTCACCGCCATGGCGCTGATCGCGGACGTCATCCCGCTGCGCGAGCGCGGCAAGTACCAGGGCGCGATCGGCGCGGTGTTCGGCGTGGCCACGGTGATCGGGCCGCTGCTGGGCGGGCTGTTCACCGACCACCTGTCCTGGCGCTGGGCGTTCTACGTCAACGTGCCGATCGCCGTCGTGGTGGTCGCCGCGGCCGCCCGGACCATCCCCTCGGTCCGCTCGGCGACCCGCCCGGTCGTCGACTACCTGGGCATCGTGCTGGTCGCGGTCGGCGCCGGCGCGCTGATCCTGGCGACCAGTTGGGGCGGCAACGAGTACCCCTGGGGCTCCGGGGTGATCATCGGCCTGTTCGTCGGCGGCGCGCTGGCACTCGGCCTGTTCTGCTGGGTGGAGACCCGGGCCGTCGAACCCATGCTGCCGATGCGGCTGTTCCGCAACCCGGTGTTCACGGTCTGCTCGGTGCTCAGCTTCATCGTCGGCTTCGCCATGCTCGGCGCGCTGACCTTCCTGCCGACCTTCCTCCAGTACGTGGACGGCGACTCGGCGACCGTCTCCGGCGTCCGGACGCTGCCGATGGTGATCGGTCTGCTGATCGCCTCGGTCGGCAGCGGCAACGCGGTCAGCAAGACCGGGAAGTACCGGCTGTTCCCGATCGTCGGCACGGCGGTGATGGCCGTCGGCCTCTACCTGCTCTCCCGGCTGGAACCCGGCACCGGAACCGCGCTGGCCTCGCTCTACATGTTCGTGCTCGGCGCCGGCATCGGGCTGAGCATGCAGGTCCTCACCATCGCCGTGCAGAACACCGTCGACTACGCCGACCTCGGCACCGCCACCTCCGGGGTGACCTTCTTCCGCACCATCGGCAGCTCCTTCGGCACCGCCGTGTTCGGCACCATCTACGCCAACAGCCTGAAGACCGAACTCGCCCACGGGATCGGCACCGCCGCCCGGCTCACCGGCGCCGACCCGGCCGTGCTCGCGCACGCGGCGGAGAGCCCGCAGGGCCTGCACCGCCTGCCGGCCGACCAGGCCGCGCCGATCGTCCAGGCCTACTCCGACGCCCTGCACACCGTGTACCTGTGGACCATCCCGGTGGCCGTGGTCGGCTTCGTGGTGGCGCTCTTCCTCAAGCAGGTGCAGCTGCGCGACACCGCCCGGGCGGGCTCCACCGACATGGGCGAGGGCTTCGCCCAGCCGACCACCGCCGACTCCGACCCGCACCTGGAGTACTCGGTCTGCAAGATCGTCCGCGGGGTGGACCTCGACACCGTCCGCACCATCGTCTCCGGCGCCGGCGCCCGGGTGGACCTCGCCGGGGCCTGGGCGCTGATGGAGGTGGCCGGCCACAAGAAGGCCGTCGGCCACGCCTCGCTCGACCTCATCGCCGCCCGCAAGCGGGTACCGCCCGAGGTCCTGGAGCCGGTCTTCGACCGGATGGCCGCCGAGGGCTACCTCCGCCGCGACGGCGACCGCCTCTCCCCCACCGAGGCCGGCACCCACGAGGTCCGCACCCTCGCGGGCGCCTGGTCCGACTGGCTCAACGCCCGCCTCGACGCCGACGCCGGCCGCCCCCGCAGCCCCCGGCTCAGGGCCGCCGCCGACACCATCGCCTGGCGCCTCCTGGTCGAGGACCTCACCAACGGCCTCCCCGCCCACGCCCGCCCCCAGGACGACGCCAAGGTCTAGTCCTACAGCCGGGAGGTGTCGAGCTCCAGGTCGAAGGGCGCCGGGAGGGGAACGGGCGTGCCGAAGGGATGCGGCCCGCTCTCTGCGGCGTAGCCGAGACGGGTCGGCTCGCTGTACAGGGTGCAGCTGCGGTTCTGTAGGTCGACCAGGAGGTAAAGCGGAGCACCGTACTGGCCGTAGCGACGGCGTTTGACGACACGGTCGGTCTCCGCGGTGGCGGGAGACCTGACTTCGACGATCAGCAGCGTCTGATCAGGCAGCAGCGCGCCCTCGGTCTGCATCGCGAGTTCGGCGGGCACGACCGCCAGGTCCGGGGTGTACCAGTTCTCACTGCCCGGCAGGTCGAGGTCGCCGGAACCGGACACCAGGTCGAGCTGCTCCAGCCGAGAGCGGAGCTGACGACGGACGATATCGGCGGCGGACTCGTGTGCCCACGACGGTGACCTGGGGGTGATGACTCCCTCAATGATCTGGGTGCGGTCACCCGCAACGTGCCGGATCGCATACTTCAATGCCTGTTCGGGGTCACTGACGGAGCTGTAGTCGCCAGGGACTCGGGATGCCGTACTCACAACGGGTCTCCTTCCTCCGCGATTCTCCCTCAGACCATGCCACCGTCCGGCCGACCGACCGGAATTGGACGCGCCCTGACCGCTCATGTCCGTGCGTGTCCGGTTCACGGAGCAGGCCGCCGCCCCCGCCCGGGGGTGGGCGGGGGCGGCGGCGGTGGTGGGGTCAGCGGGAGGGTTCGGCGGGGGCGGTGCGGCGGGAGGAGAGGGTGATCACGGCGAGGCTGGCGAGGGCGAGGGCCGTCACCACGCTGAGCATCACGGTGTAGGAGGCCAGCGAGGAGAGCGCCGCGAGCACGGCGGGGAGCAGGAAACCGGAGTAGCAGAGCGCGTAGTAGACGCCGGTGATGCCGGCCAGGTCGTCGGGGGTGACGATGCGCTGGATCTCCAGCAGGCCGGAGACCACCCCGATGCCGTAGGCGGCGCCGAGGAGGACCGCGCCGGCCAGGCCGAGCAGTGGGGAGCGGAGCGCCGCGTCGCCGGCGCAGACGGCCATGCCGCAGGCCATCAGCACCATGGAGACGATGACGCCGCGCGCCGAGGAGAGCGAGTCCAGGCGCTTGGCGAAGGGCTGGACGAGGGCGCCGGTGCCGAGGGTGAGGACGGTCAGCAGGGTCGCGTAGGCCAGCGACCAGTGGCCGAGCCGGTCGCCGACCAGCTGCGGGGTCACCGCGTAGGCGACGCCGGCCGAGCCGAACACCCACGGGGCCATCGGCAGGACCACCCGGACGAAGCGCCGGTGCCCGGCCGCCGGGACCTTGAGGTCGGCCCAGAGGCCGCGGACGGCGGCGGTCGCGCGCGCCCGGGTCTCGACGGCCTTCGGGAGCAGGAACAGCGCGGGCAGGGTGACCAGCAGGTGGGCGAGGTACGGGGTGACCATCGGCCAGGGGCCCCACTGGGCGAGCACGCCGGCCACGCCGGCGCCGAGGCCGAAGCCGAGGGTCAGGGCGAGGGAGGCGCGGCGGGCGCCGGCGCCCGGGTCGGCGGCCGGGTCGTGCGGGGCCTGGGAGAGCTCCTTGACCCAGCTGGTGCCGACGGCCATCGCGATGCCGACGGCTATGCCGGTGAGGAACCGCCCGGCGTAGATGGGGAGTTCACCGGTCACGCCGCCGCACAGCACCCCGCTGGCGGCGAGCGAGGCGGCCACCGCGCCGATCATCAGCGGGCGGCGCCCGTAGCGGTCCGAGGCCGCGCCGCCGACCAGCAGTCCGGGGACCAGCCCGAGGACGTACGCCCCCAGGAAGGCGTCCACGGTGACCTCCGAGTAGCCGCCGAGGTGGCGGTACATCAGCAGCAGCGGGGTGAACTGGTTGCCGCCCCATCCGCAGCAGAACATGGCCAGGGCGGCGAGCAGCCACGGCCGCCCCCGGCCGGACAGTGCGACGGGACCGGCGGACGGTGGCCGGGTGGTGCTCATGGTGGTGCTGCTCCTTGTCGGACGGGAGGTCCCGGCGGTCCGTCGGGGCTGTGCGCGCGAACGCGCGTCGGTGCGCGCGGTCGTCCGCGCGCGATGGGGGAAGGTCAGCGGTCGGTGACGGCGCGGTGGGCGTCCAGGTGGGCGCGCAGGGCGGCGGTGAAGCCCTCGGCGTCGCGGGCGGCGATCCGTTCGACGAGCACGGTGTGCTCCTCGACCAGCGAGGCCAGCCGCTGCCGCTGCCCCTCCGGCCGCACCTGGAGCAGTTGGACGGCCATCCGGCGCTGGCGGTCGCGCAGCGTCCCGTAGAACCGTTCGGCGAGTTCGTTGCCGGAGGCCGTCACGATGCCCCGGTGGAAGGCCTCGTCGGCGTCGGCGAAGGCGCCGAGGTCGGCCCGGCGGGCGGGTTCGCGCTGCTGGTCGATCAGCTCGGACAGCTGCCGGACGAGCGCGTCGAGGCCGTCGGGGCGGCGGGTGATCCGGCGGACGGCGGTGCTCTCCAGCACCTCGCGCAGTTCCAGCACGTCCTCGGCCTCGCCGGGGCCGACCGGCACCACGACGGCTCCGCGCTTGGGGAAGAGCTGGAGCAGGCCCTCGGCCTGCAGCCGCAGGAAGGCCTCCCGGACCGGGGTGCGGCTGAGCGAGGCGCGCTCGGCGATCTCTCCCTCGCTGATCAGCGTGCCGCCGGGGAGGGCGCCGCCGAGGATGAGGTCCTTGGTCAGGTCGTACGCGCGGTCCGCGGCCGGGACGCGGGCGGGGGGCGGGGTGTCGGCCATGGAGCACACCGTAGCACCATAGATGCAAGCTTAGATGCAAGATTGGATGCAACAGTCCCGACAGAGCCGTGACCCGGGCCGGAGCATCGGTTTCGGTACTGCTCAGGGCCGGAAGAATGCGCTTTCTCACCCCCTCCCGCAGGGCCGAGGATGGGCGGGGCCAACCAGCCTGCCGGGAGGAAGCCTTGTCCCCTCTGTCCCCAGCCCTGCCGCCCCTCGACCCGGCCCTGCCGAGCGTCGACCCGGCCCTGCCGCCCCTCGACCCGGGCCTGCTGCCGCTCACCGCCGAGTTCCGCCCCGAGGGCCTGGCCGTCGGTGGCGTGCTCCTGGACGAGGCGGCCCGCCGGTACGGCACGCCGCTGTTCGTCTACGACGAGGAGCACCTGCGCCGGCGCTGCCGGGAGGCGGTGGCCGCCTTCGGCCGGGGCAACGTCGCCTACGCCTCCAAGGCCTTCCTGTGCACCGCGATGGCCCGCCTCGCCACCGAGGAGGGCCTGCTGCTGGACGTCGCCTCCGGCGGCGAGCTGCGCACCGCGCTGTACGCCGGGGTCGCCCCGGACCGGATCGTGCTGCACGGCAACAACAAGGACGAGGCCGAACTGCGCACCGCGCTGACCGTCGGCCTGCGCCACATCGTGGTGGACAGCTTCGACGAGCTGGACCGGATCGAGCGGCTGCACCGCGAGGAGGGCCTGCCTCCGGCCCGGGTCCAGCTGCGGGTGGCGCCCGGGGTCGCGGCCGGCGCCCACCAGGCCATCCAGACCGGCGGCCACGACTCCAAGTTCGGCTTCGGCCTGGCCGACGGCGCCGCCGCGGCCGCGGTGCGCCGGGCCCGGGGCTCCGCCGCCGTACGGCTGGAGGGCGTCCACGCCCACGTCGGCTCCCAGGTGCTGGACCCGGCCGAACTGGCCGACGGCGCCGCCGCGGTGGCCCGGTTCGCGGTGGAGCACGGCCTGCGCCGACTGACCGTCGGCGGCGGGCTGGGCGTGGCCTACCTGAGCGGGCAGAGCGCCCCCTCCTTCGCCGTCTGGGCCGAGCGGGTCCGCGCGGCGGTGCGCGGCGCCGGCTGGAGCGGCGAGGTGGGCGTCGAGCCCGGCCGCTCGATCGCCGCCCGGGCCGGGCTGACCCTGTACCGGGTCGGCACCGTCAAGCGGATCGAGGGCGTGCGCACGTACGTCAGCGTGGACGGCGGGATGAGCGACAACCTGCGCCCCGCGCTGTACGGCGCCCGCTACGAGGCCTTCCTGCCGCGCTGCCCCGAGGCACCCCGGCCGCGGCACGCCCGGCTGGTCGGCAAGCACTGCGAGAGCGGCGACGTGATCATCGACGACGCCGCGCTCCCCGCCGACCTGCGGGTCGGCGACCTGCTGGCCACCCCGGTGACCGGCGCCTACGGCTACGCCATGGCCTCCAACTACAACAAGCTGCCGCGGCCCGCCGTGGTCTTCGTCCGCAACGGCGAGGCCCGCCTGGTGGTGCGCCGGGAGACCGAGCACGACCTGCTCCGGCTGGACGTCGCCGCCGCCGACGGCACCGGCGAACCGGTGGCTGCGCAGCGGTCGCATGCCGTCTAACCTGGGCCGATGCTGAACAGCGCCCGACTGCACGTCCTCCTGGAGATCGCCCGCCGGGGCACCATCGTGGCCGCGGCGCAGGCCCTGCACCTGAGCCCGTCCGCCATCTCGCACCAGCTCGCCCGCCTGGAGCAGGAGCTGGGTGTCGCGCTGGTGGAACGGGCTCCGCAGTCCCTGCGCCTGACGCCCGCGGGTGTCCGGCTGGCCGAGCACGCCCAGGCGATCGCCGATCTGATGGCCGTCGCCCAGGACGACCTGCGGGCGCACGCCGAGGGCGCGGCCGGAGTGCTGCGGATCGGCTTCTTCGCCTCCGCCGGGCTGGACCTGCTGCCCCGGGCGCTGGCCACGTTCTCCGCCGCGAACCCGCAGGTGGAGCTGGAGCTGATCATGGGCCAGCCGCACGAGCTGGTCCCGGACCTGGAGGCCGGCCGGCTGGACGCGGCCGTCGTCTTCGAGCACCCGCTGGACCCGTGGTGCCGCCAGGCGACGGTGGACGTGCGGATGTACTTCGAGGAGCCGCAGCTGGTCGTGGTGCCGCTGCGGCACCGGCTCGGGCGGCGCTCACTGGTGCGGCTGGCCGAGCTGGAGGGCGAGAGCTGGATCGGCACCCACGGCGGCAGCACCGGCGAGCCGGTGCTCGAACGCGCCTGCGCCGCCGAGGGGTTCCGCCCCCGGGTGCGCTGCCGCAGCGACCACTACCAGGTGACCATCAACCTCGCGCGGGCCGGCATGGGCGTCGCGCTGATCCCGGCGCTCGGCCTGGCCGACAGCGCCGGGGTGCACGTCTGCCGGCTGGACCACCCGCAGCTGCACCGCCGGATCGGGGTGGCCACCCGGACCACCAACCGCAACCCGGTGCTGCGGTCCTTCCTCGCCGAACTCGGCGCGGCGGCCGGGGAGATCAGGTCGCTGCTCGACATGCGCTGGGCCTGACCTCCCCGACCCGGACCATGCCCGGCTCGGACTCCCCCGGCGGCCCCGGCCTCCCCGGCCCGGAACCCGTCAGGCCGGCCGCTGGGCCCAGGCCGCGAGGGCGCCGCCGACGTCCCGGATGGCGTGCACGGCGGCCCGCTCGGTGCTGGGCCCGAGCGCCACGTCCCAGTGCGCGACGACCGCGTAGGCCACCCGCCGGGCGCCCACGATGACGCCCGCGTCGGCCCGCACCCCGGTGTCCGTCCCGGTCTTGTTGGCCACCAGCAGGCGGCCGGGCAGCGGCTCGGGGAAGCCGGGGGCGTACGGGTCGTGGTCGATCAGCGCGGGCACCAGCCCGTGGTCGGTGTTGGCGCGCATCCAGCCGAGCAGCCGGGCCGAGGCCGCCGGGGTGGCCATGGTGCCCCGGACCGCGAGGGCCACCAGCCGGGCCAGGTCGCGGGCGGTGCCGGTGGCGAAGACCGGCGGGACGTCCGGCCCGCGCTCGTCGCGCACCCGGTCGTGCAGGGTGAGCCGTTCCAGCCCGAGGTCGCGGGCCAGCCGTGCGGTGGCCGGCAGGCCGACCAGCCGCAGCAGGGCGTTGGTGGCGGTGTTGTCGCTGACCGCGGCGGTCAGCCAGGCCAGGTCCTCCACCGTCCAGCCGGGGCGGCTGAGCCGGCCGAGCAGACCGGTGCCGCCGGTGACGTCCTCGGGGAGGATGGCCGCCGGCTGCCCGGCCGCCAGTTCCCCGCCATCCAGCCGCCGGGCGACCTCGGCGAGCAGCAGCAGCTTGGAGGCGCTGGCGACGGGCAGCACGACGGTGTCGTCCACCCCGACCGCTTCGCCGCCGTCCACGTCGACGGCGGCCACCGCGAGGGTCAGCGGGAGCGCCGCCGAGCTGCGCGCGGCGGCGGCCACCTGGGCGAGGCTCATCGGACCCGCACCACCTCTCCGGCCCGGCTCGCGGTCGGCCGGCCGCCGCGCACCGCGACCCGGCCGGCCACCACGACGGTCTCCACGCCCACCGGCGCCAGCAGCGGCCGCTCGAAGGTCGCGCCGTCCAGGACGGCCGCCGGGTCCAGCACCACCAGGTCCGCGACGGCGCCGTTCCGGACCACCCCGCGCCCGGCCAGCCGGAACCGCTCGGCGGGCAGGCCGGTCATCTTGTGCACCGCGAGCTCCAGCGGCAGCAGCCCCTGCTCGCGCCCGTAGTGGCCGAGCACCCGGGCGAAGCTGCCCGCCCAACGGGGGTGCGGGCGGCCGGGTTTGGGCACGCCGTCCGAGCCGATCATCGACAGCGGGCTGGCCAGCACCCGGCGGACGTCGTCCTCGCGCATCGAGTGGCTGATGATGGTCACCTCGCCCTGCGCCTCCAGCAGCAGGTCGCACACGTAGTCGACCGGGTCGGCGGCGCGTTCGGCGGCCAGGTCGGCGATCCGGCGCCCCTCGGCGGTACGGCGGGCGGGGGCGGCGGCCACCGAGATCAGGTCCCAGCCGCCGTTGCCGACGGTGTTCTCCCAGCCGTCGACGCCGTTCGCGATGTCCGCCCGGATCCGGTCCCGCACCTCCTTGCTGCGCAGCCGCTCCAGCAGGGCGGCCGGCCCGCCCTCGCTGGTCCACGGCGGCAGCATCGCGTGCAGCACGGTGCTGCCGGCGGTGTACGGGTAGACGTCGCAGAGCACGTCCACGCCCTCGGCGCGGGCCTGTTCCAGGCGCGGCAGGGTGCGCAGGGTGGCGCCCCAGGCGTGCCGCCCGGCGGTCTTGTGGTGGGAGACCTGGAGCGCGGCGCCGGAGCGCACCGCGATCTCCAGCGCCTCCTCCAGGGCCTTCTCCACCTGGGACATCTCGTCGCGCAGGTGGGTCACGTACGGCTTGCCGTGCCGCGCGGCGACCTTGGCCAGGGCCACGATCTCCTCGGTGTCCGCGTAGACGCCGGGCGGGTAGATCAGGCCGGTGGAGAGGCCGGCCGCGCCCTGGGCCAGCGCCCGGTCGAGCAGGTCGCACATGGCGGCCAGCTCCTCGGGGGTGGGCGGGCGGTCCTCGAAGCCCATCACCCCGGCGCGCAGCGTGCCGTGGCCGACCAGTGAGGTGATGTGGTTGCGGCGCAGTTCGGGCCGCTGGCCGGCGGCGAAGGCGTCGAAGTCCTCGGCGGGCAGCACCGGCCCGAGGCCGAAGGAGACCCGCAGGTGCCCGGCCAGTTCGGGCAGCCGCTCGGGCAGGGCGGGGAACAGGCTGATCCCGCAGTTGCCGCTGATCTCGGTGGTGACGCCCTGGAGCAGCGGGGCGAGCCGCAGTTCGTCCAGGGCGTCGCCGTCGGTGTGGGTGCCGCCGCCGAAGGGGGCGGCGAGCGCGTCCGAGTGGGTGTGGACGTCGATGAAGCCGGGGGTGACGACCCGTCCGGTGACGTCCAGCGTCTCGGCCGCGGCCACCGCGGTGCCCGGCGGCAGGACGGTGACCCGGCCCCCCGCGACGGCGAGGTCGGCCGCGCGGCCGGGCGCCCCGGTGCCGTCCACCAGGGTGCCGCCGCGCAGCAGCAGGTCGACCGGGGTCGTGGTCACGTCCGCTCCCATCAGTCCTGTCGCTCCCATCAGAGCACCGTCGAGAGGAAGGCCCGGGTGCGGTCGTGCCGCGGGGCGGTGAACACCTCGGCCGGGCTGCCGGCCTCCACGACGGCGCCCTCGTCCATGAAGACGACCCGGTCGGCGACCTCGCGGGCGAAGCCCATCTCGTGGGTGACGACGATCATCGTCATGCCGCTGCGGGCGAGGTCGCGCATCACGCCGAGCACCTCGCCGACCAGCTCCGGGTCGAGCGCGGAGGTGGGCTCGTCGAAGAGCATCAGGGTCGGCTCCATGGCCAGCGCCCGGGCGATCGCCACCCGCTGCTGCTGGCCGCCGGAGAGCTGGGCCGGGTAGTGGTCGGCGCGGTCGGCCAGGCCGACCCGGGCGAGCAGCTCGCGGGCCCGGCGCTCGGCCTCCTGGCGCGGGCGCCCCTTGACCGCGATCGGGCCCTCCATCACGTTCTGCAGCGCGGTGCGGTGCGGGAAGAGGTGGAAGCGCTGGAAGACCATGCCGATCCGCTCGCGCTGGTGGCGGATGTCGCGCGGCCGGCGCTCGCGCAGCCTGCTGCCGGAGGCGCCGTGCGGCTCGTAGCCGACCAGCTCGCCGTCCACCTCGATCCGCCCGGCGTCGATCTTCTCCAGGTGGTTGAAGCAGCGCAGCAGGGTGGACTTGCCGGAGCCGGAGGGGCCGATCACGCAGAGCACCTCCCCCGCCCGGACCTCCAGGTCGATACCGCGCAGCACCTCCAGGTCCCCGAAGTGCTTGCGCACCTTCCGGGCCGACAGGACCACCTCGGCGGTCGGCTTCTCCAGGTCCGTACCCGTCACTTGCCCTCCCCCTTCTTCACGCGCTTCTGTGCTGCGCCGCGCCCCGGCCGCAGGTTGGCCAGCACCCGGCGGTGCAGTGCCGGCGGAGCGCCGGCCGGGTTGAACTTCCGCTCCACCGCGTGCTGGGCGACGCTCGCGATGGTGGTGAGCACCAGGTACCAGAGGGACGCGACGATCAGCAGCGCGATCACCTCGAAGTTGGCGAGGTAGAGGTGCTGGGAGACGGTCATCAGGTCGGCGCCGGCGATGACGGAGACCAGCGAGGTGGTCTTCAGCATCGAGATGAACTGGTTGCCGAACGGCGGGATGATCACCCGCATCGCCTGCGGCAGCACCACCCGGGTGAGGATCTGCCGGTTGGACATGCCCAGCGAGGCGCCGGCCTCGCGCTGCCCGGGGTCGACGCTCTGGATGCCGGCCCGGACGATCTCGGACATGTAGGCGCCCTCGTTGATCGACAGGCCGAGCAGCGCCGCCACGAAGCCGGTGATCAGGGTGTTGGACTGCCAGCTGACCAGCTTGGGCCCGTCGAACGGGATGCCGATGCTGATCTCCGGGAAGAGCAGCGCCAGATTGAACCAGAAGATCAGCTGGACCAGGAGCGGGGTGCCGCGGAAGAACCAGGTGTAGGCCCCGGCGGTGGTCCGCAGCACCGGGCTGTCGGACAGCTGCATCACCGCGACCACCACGCCGATGACGATGCCCACCACCTGGGAGATCAGGGTGAGTTGGACCGTCACCCAGAGCCCTTCCAGGATCACGCCGTCGAACTGGTACCTGGCGACGATGTCCCAGTGCAGGTTGGGGTTGACGATGATCGTCCAGGCCAGCCAGACGGCGACGAAGGCCGCCGCCAGCACGGCGAACCAGCGCGCCGGGCGGGGCCGGCCGGTGACCTCGAAGGCCAGGTCGTCGTCGGCCGCGGCCGTGGACACCGGTGCGGGCGTCGCGGGGTCGGCGGGCGTCGCGGGGTCTCTCATGTCGGTGCTCATCTCGTCGGTGCCGCCGTTCTCACTGCGCCGCGTTGACGGTGGCGCGCTCCACCGCGCTGCCGCCGACCTGGTAGGTGTCCAGCACCTTGCGGTACTCGCCGCTCTCGATCAGCTCCTGGAGCGCCTTCTGCACCGCGTCGCGCAGCCCGGATTCCTTCTTCGCCACCGCGATGCCCCACGGCGCCGTCCCGTACTGGTCCGGCAGCACCTCGTAGGAGCCGCTGTTCTGTACGAACATCTGCGCCACCGGGTAGTCCACGATCGTGGCCACGGCCCGCTCGCTGTCCAGCTGGAGCAGCCCGGTCGGGGCGTCCTCGCTCTGCGAGATCGCCATCTTGGTGGCGCACTTGGCGTTCTGCTGCTCGCCGATCTCCAGGTTGGAGCTGCCCTTGGCGAGGACCACCTTCCTGCCGCAGAGGTCCTCCAGGGACTTGATGCCCTCGGGGTTGCCCTTCTTCGTCATGATCACGCCGCCGGTGCGGAAGTAGTCGACGAAGTCGACGGCCTGGCGGCGCTGGGCGCTGTCCGTCATGGAGGACATCACCAGGTCGTAGCGGCCGGCCTGGAGGCCGGGGATCAGGCCGTCGAAGGAGGAGTTGGCGAGCTCCAGCTTCAGGCCGAGCCTTCCGGCGACGGCGGCGGCGAGGTCCGGGTCGACTCCGGTCAGCTCGGTGGTGCCGGTCTTGTACATCTCCATCGGCGGGTAGCCGACGGAGGTGGCGACTCTGAGCACGCCGCTCTGCCTGTTCTTCGCCGGGAGCAGCTCGGCGGCGCTCTTCCCGGCGTTCTGCGCGGCCTGGGCCGCGCCGGCGGCCGGGGAGCCGCCCTGGTCGGAGCGCCCGCAGGCGGTGGCGGCCAGGACGACCAGGGACAGTGCGGCCAGACAGCGCAGGGAACGGGGGCGGTTCATCGGCTACTCCCTCGGGCGGTGACGGTGCGCCGATGCTGGCAGCCGAGTCCGGGTGAACGGAAGATGATGAAGCTATTGCTGCCTCACCAACGATTTTTGTACGGCTGACCGCCCTGTCCTGCGGCTTCCGGCCGTACCGGGCCGGTCTGGTCGGCCAATCAGCCGGTCGGCCGGTCGACCTGTCAGCCGGTCAGCCGGTCAGCCACGGGGCCTCGGGCAGCTTGGCGTCCGCCTGCCGTCCGGCGAGCTCGACGGTGGTGGGGGTGCCCAGCCCCGGCATCCGCATCGTCACCCGGCGCAGCCCGCCGTCGCCGTCGACCCAGTAGGTCAGCGGCGAACGGGCGCCGTCGGGCGCCGCCCCCTGGGCGCGCGGACCGGCGAAGCGGTCGTAGCCCTTGCCGTCGATCCGGTCCCGGCCCAGCCAGCGGGCCCCGGACTGGGCGAGCAGCAGCGGGTTGTCGGGGCGGTCCGCGCCGAGCTGGACCAGCAGGTTCAGTCCGGCGTCCAGTGGGTCCGCGGTGTAGGTGCGCGGCGACCAGCCCTGGCGCGGGATGCGCTCGGCCTGCTCCCAGGCCGGGGCGTCGGTGGCGCCGGGCGTGGGAGTGGCGGCGGGCGTGGCGGGGGCGGTGCCGGCCTTGTCGGGGGCCAGCCCGAGGCCGCCGGTGTCCCAGACGATCAGGCCGTGGTCCAGCGCTCCGCTCGCCCCGGTGGTCCGGTAGCGGCCGACCCCCCGGTGGTTGCGGTAGTCGACGACCCCGTCGACCCGGATGGTGACGCCCCCGCCCTCCTCGGCCGTGAGCGTCACCGCCACCGGGCTCGCCTGGTAGAGGTTCAGGCGCGACAGGGCGAGCCGGCCCGCCTCGTCGGTGGTCACCGGACGTTCGACGGCCTCGTCGGAGACCGTCCGATAGACGGCCACACCGCCCGCCGCGGCGCCGCACACCACGATCGCGGTCAGGGCCCTGAGCCAGTGGGACCGCCGGGGCCCGCGGCCGTCGGCCTTCGTCTTGCGGGGCATGCAGCCGCTCCCTCTCCTCGGTCGGACACGACAGTCGGGCGGGCCCGGGGACCCAACGGTCCCACGAACCCGCCCGATGCGGGCCCGGTGCCGGTCTCCCCGCACCGGGCCCACCACGAACACCCCGTACGGCGC